>ONYG01000066.1 GCA_900321995.1 uncultured Methanobrevibacter sp.
AAATAGAATTATAAAAACAAATCAATTGCGAATAAGACCTTAAAAAATAAAATAGAATTATAAAAACAAATCAATTGCGAATAAGACTTTAAACTACAAAAAATGATTATATAATTATTTAAATAAGGGGAAATTGCTTAAAAAAATAATTAATTAGGAGAAATGAAAATGAATAACAAATACATATGCATAATTCTAATTTTTCTTCTTTGCTTAATCAGCATAAGCTCAGCAAGCGCTGCAGAGGATACAGTTAATGCTGATGACAATCAAGAGCTGATTTTAGAAGAAAACATGAAGAGCGATATTTCAACCGCAAATAATCATGACAACACAATTTTAGAAGATAGCACTGAACTTAATGATGATGAAAATAAAAAGACATACCTAAAGGCTGGCGAAACTACAACAGGTACATTTAGCGAATTAAACGAAATTATTAATGGCAATACGGATAATTATATTACTTTAGAGGGTAATTACACCTATGACGATAGTAGCGATGCAAGTTTAAAAAAAGGTATTAAGATAAGTCGTGCAGTTACTATAGACGGCCAGGGCTGTACATTAAATGGAAATAATCTCTCACGTATTTTCTATATTAACGACATTAATGGAATCGTCATTAAGAACATCAATTTCATAAATGGAAATGCAGGTGAAGGCCGTCAAGGAGGTGCTATCTATTTAGGGGATATTACTAAGAATTATAGAGTCATAAACTGTAATTTCACCAATAACACTGCAATATATGGAGGAGCAATGTGTCTTGGTACTGCAATCAACTGTACATTCACTGAAAACAAAGCTATAGGAGATCCTACCAGTTGCGGTGGAGCAATGACTTATGGTACTGCAATCAACTGTACATTCAATCTAAATAGTGCTACAGGAGCCATTGCTGAAGGTGGTGCAACCTACACTGTTGAGGCTTATGATTGTAACTTCACTTTAAATCATGTTGATGGAGGGAAAAATCTCGATGGCGACATTGAAGATTCTGGCGTTGGAGGAGCAATGTACGATGGTGTCGCAAACAATTGTAATTTCGTTGCTAACCCAGCTCCATTCAATGATGACAATGGAAATACATTCGCTACAGAATGTATTGGATGCACTTTTCATACTGCTTCATTAGACGGTTCCACATTCTATACCACACCAAATTCAGGAGAGATAATGCCAGTGAGATTTCTACTTGACAACGGAACTAGCATTGATGGGCTTAGCATTACAATAAAAGTATCATATAACAATGGGTCTTATGACATATATAACGTTTTATCTGGGGAAGGGTTGCCTATAAACTTATCAGAAGGCTTATATAGTTCATTTTTAACTTTGTTCAGCTATGGCGTTGAAAAAAATATTATCGTTTCAGAAAATCCTAAAGGCTCCTTTACCTATCTAAATCAATTGATAAACATTGATTATCCTACAAATGATACAATATACTTGGATAAAAACTATACATATGACCCAATTATCGATTATCCCCTAATAAATGGAATAATTCTTAAACGCCCTTTAACCATCAACGGAAATGGATTTACAATAGATGGAAATGATGAAGCACAGATTTTCAATATAATATCAGATAATGTAACCTTGAATGACATCGAATTTTCACATGGAAAAGAAAATGGAATTGATGAGGATTATTATGGAGGATCCATTTTTTGGTATGGAAACAATGGCCATCTTTCCGATTGTACTTTCAGAGACAATAATGCTAGCAAGGGTGCCGCCATTTACTGGGTCTCTCCACAGAATGATAAGTTAACTATTGATGGATGCACATTTATAAGAAACAATGGAGAAAGCATCATACACTCTTATGCTTTCCAAAGCCCTGAATTAATAATCCACAATAGCATCTTCTTGAATAATAATGTAGATTCTATCATGTCCTATGAAAAATATGATCCAAATTTAGAAGACATTAAGATAGATGCCGATTACAATTGGTTTGGACATAATGCTACAAATTACAGCAATAAGCCAATAGATGATGAAAACATTATCTGCAAGAATTGGCTCTTTTTAAATGGAACAGCAAACCCTAATAAGATCCCCTTCATAAATTCCTCAGAGATTGTCTTTAAATTATATTTATATAATGAAACTGATGGTGTATCCTATTATGACAACACACTTTTGCCAAGGATTAATCTCACATTAAGTGCTATAAAAGGAGATCTCTATTATGATAATTCAAGCTTTGGTGACCCTATTACATTCAAACCTACAGATATAGGGACTGCAAGCATAACTGCAAGCATAGAGGATGCCCAATGCACAATTGGATTGGAATCTACTAAAGCAGATGTGGAATTAGATATGGCTTTTGATCAATCAGAAATCGACTACGGTGAAAATGCAACAATTAAACTTGAATTCTATCCAAATGCAAAAGGAACAGTAAATATAACATTTACAGGTAATAAACGCAATTATACATTTAATGACATTAGCTTGAACAACACAATATTGATTCCAGGCCTTTTGCCAGATGAGTACCAAGTCAATTTAACCTATTCTGGAGAACATTACTTCCTACCTTCAAATGCAAGTGCTGAAGACAAATTAATTGTCAATAAAATCAACCCTAATATGACAGTTGAAGGCTATAAAATCTATGTGAATGACACTGAAGGAATAATGTTTACCGTAAGTTTAGTTGAAGATGCCACTGGTAATATTAATCTCAATGGAGACATTAAAAAACAAATTAATCTAAATGAAGGTAAAATAAAAGATGGAAAATTGGTCATTGAAATTGAAAACAAGGGTTTGGGAATCGGAAAGTACAATGTAAGATTCGATTATTCAAGCAATGACATTTACAAGAACTCCACCCTTACAAGCATTTCTGAAATCATGATTATAGAAACAGAGATCATTGCAAAAAACAAAACAATAGACTTGCTTGTAGGAGAAAAAGCAACAGTAAATTATACAAAAAACCCAAGCGATATGGTTGGAGACATTAGTTTTTCAAGCAACGCCACCAATGTAGTTAAGGTCAATCCATCTACAGGAGAAATTGAAGCAATAAGAGAAGGAATGGCAAGAGTTACTATTAGCTTCTCTGGAAGCGAAAATTACACTTCTTCAAATGCTACTGTAGATATAAAGGTGAACAAGGAGAGCACCCAATTGACTGCAGTAAACATAACTTCAGTTTACAATACTGAAAACTATCTTAAAGTCATATTAAAGGATAGCAAAAACAAGCCAATAAGCGGAGCAGAACTAACAGTACAACTAAATGGAGAAAAGAAATACACAACAGACAACAACGGAACAATCAAAATACCAACAAAAGACCTAACAGCAAACACATACATAGCAACTATAAATTATGCAGGAAGTGAAAACTACCTTAAATCTAATTGTTCTGCAGAAGTGAATATTGAAAGAAAGACTACAAAATTCAATTTCAGCAATATGACAACCACTGCCATAAATTATATTATTGATGGCAGAAATGGAAAATATTTCAACTTCTACTTGTTTGATGCTGATGGAAAACCATTGGAAGGCAAGAATGTAAGCATCGGTTTCAATGAAAAAGTCTACAACAAGACAACTGATGCAAATGGTAGAGCCAGACTCCAAATAAACCTTGCAAAAGTATTCGAATACACATTTGCACTTGCTTTCTTGGGAGATGAAAACTATAATGGAACATTTGATACAGCTTCAATAACTGTGATGCCACAGACCCCAAAGCTTAGTACTAGCTCAAAAACCTATAAGTCCACTGCAAAAACAAAATCATTAAGTGCAACATTCAAGACATCAAGAGGAAATCCTGTTGCAAATAGAAAGATTAAGTTTACTGTAAATGGCAAGACCTATACTGGCAAAACCAATTCAAAGGGAATTGCAACCGTAAAGGTAAGCCTAAACAAAAAAGGAAGCTATAAATTTACAGTCAAATTTGCAGGAGACAATACCTACAAGGCAGTAAGCAAAAGTGCAAAGCTAACAATAAAATAGTTTTAGAAAACAATTAAAAAAAAAAAAACAAAATAATTTAAAAAATAATTTAAAAAAAGAGTTTAATTTAAACTCTTTTTATTTCTTTTTTTTATTAAAAAAATAAGCAAACTCCTTCTATTAAAAAAAAACAAAAAAACACACTAGTGAAAAAAAATAAAAACAAACTCTTTCTATTAAAAAAACAAAAAAAACACACTAGTGAAAAAATAAAATATATTCTTTTTGGAAAACTTAAAAGCAAGTTCCAATTAAAAATTCTTAAAGAAGTCAAACACCTTAGATATCTTATTAATAGAAGGCATAGCTATCTTTTTAACAAACTTAATCTGATAGTTGAATCCAAACCTTTCAAATTCAGATTTAACAGTATCCAATTCACTTGGAATGTCTAAAGACTGTGGACATAATCTCTTGCATCTTCCACAATGATTACAAAGACCTGCACTTGCCTGCTTATTGGTTATTCCACCAACAACCATATAATAATTCATCATAGCATTTGAAATAGGGCCAATTCCTTTCTTATTGAACAAATACTTCTCATTATAGATATTAAAGCAATCTGGAATATTCACACCCCTAGGACAAGGAAGACAATAGCCACAGCCTGCACAATTGATCTTAAGCATAGAATTAAAGATCTCTTGAGCCTTTTCCAATACAGACAAGTCCTCATCAGATAATGAACCAACCTCAACTCTTTCTGCAATAGCCATATTCTCCTTAATCTGTTCAAGAGAACCCATTCCAGACAATACACATGTGATTTCCTTTTGATTCAAGACC
>ONYG01000101.1 GCA_900321995.1 uncultured Methanobrevibacter sp.
CATTCATAATCTCTTTTTTTGAAAGTGTAAGAGTCAATTTTAGCTCTCCTTTTTAACTTTTTTTCCCTGATGTAAGGAATTTTCATTGTATGGCCACACTCGCCACAAAATATATTAATTTCATTATTAATTAGCCGGACAGCGCAGTTGTGACCGGGAACTAAGAACTTGTAACAATTTTTACAATATCTTCTGTTCCAAGGCTTAGGAATTTTTGTATTGTACTTCATTGAAATATTTCGAGCAAGCTCAACATAACGATGGGATCTCTGAGGATTCTCATTATATTCTTTTTCTGCACGATTAAAAAGAATTTCCATACGCTCTTGAGCTATATCAATCATCCATTTAGGTCTTCTTCCTCTAGCCAAACATACCCCTCTCATACATTTTATAATCTCTTTAAAATAACTTATTGCTAAATAAAAGTAGATTTTGATGAGAAATCAGTTTTTTAAGCAATTTAAAAAGAAAGTAATAAATCTAATATTCCTATAATATATAGTACAAGAGGAATATTACAATAAGATATGTTTTTTCTATTTAAAAAACTTTTCTATAGATAGGATAAAAAGAGAAAAAATTATAAAAAATCACAGGATAGAAGAGTTCAAATAGAAAAACAAAGATAAATATTAGTTTAAAAACCAATCCATAAAGTCAATAGAGCCTACAGGAGATTCAAGTTGACCTGATATGATATTTATTATCATATCAATGACTTCTTCAATGGATTTGTTTGTAGTGTCTATTTCACTGGCATTTTCGCCATATATTTCATAAGCCTCTGCAGAACAGACAGCCAAAGCTTCTGCTTCAATATTTTCCTTAATTTTACTGTCTGAATAATCCCGTCCTTTAAGCCTTGATTCAAGTTCCTTTGGATTTAAACGAAGAATAATCATTTTATCAGCACCTTCACAAAGGTGGGACAAATGGCCTTCTACTATAACAATATTAGAAGAATCTGAAGAAGAATCTGAAGAAAAATCAGAACAATTAGAAGATTTATTTAAAAAATCATCTATCTCTTCATTCAATATTAGATTGAGCTTATCAATATCTATAACCTTATAAAGCTTATCTGGATCTTCACCTAAAACCAAGTCTTTTTCAATAGCCAAATCATTGATTTTAATAAAGCATGTGTTAAAATCATTTTCCTTAAAATAATCATTCAATTTAGTTGAAACTGTTGTTTTTCCAGTACATGGAGTACCAGATATGTAAATCACTTGATTATTTGGTATTTTCTTTAAAATAGACATTGTAACCCCTAAATAATAAAATTAAATAAAAAATTAAATAATAAAAATTAATAATAACTGAAATTAATTAAAACAAATTTACTGATAAAATAAGAAAATATTTTAGTGAAAAAAGAAGATAAAAGAACTATTTCTTTAGAATAATTCTTAAAATGTCTTCATCATCCACAATGTGGTCCGGACCTACCTTTTGACCAGGGAATTTAACAGAAGTTCCCCAAATCTTAGCATGTCTAAAGTTTTTAACAAACTCTCTGTGAAGTTTTCCACAGACATCAATAACGCTAGAACCTTTTTTAATTACTAAAGGATCTTCCATATCTGCTTTTCTTCCTTGAGGCTTTAAATAAACCCTGACAAGGTCCAGATTATTAAAGATCTCTTCCTTAAGAGCATCGATATTCAACTTTTTATCTGCAGAAATTGGAATGAATGGAGGAAGGTCTTTCTTGATTTCATTTAAGTAATGCTCATCCACCAAATCAACCTTATTCAATAGGACCATCATAGGAACATAAGACTTATTGTCCTCAATGACATCAATGAACTGGTCAATGGTTACGTCATCCCTAAAGAGGACATCAGCATTATGAATTCCATACTCATTGATGATTGATCTAATGGTTTTTTCATCTAAATAAGTTAAAGGAACTGTTGATGAAACATTTACACCGCCTTTACGTGTCTTTTTAATTCTAACATCTGGCTTAGTTTCGTTTGGTCTTACACCAACGCTTCTAAGTTCCTTTAAGATAACATTAATATGTTGAGGATTAAGGGTATCCAATACAACAATGATCAAATCTGCAGTTCTTGCTACAGACAATATCTCTTTACCTCTACCCTTACCGCCTGCAGCACCTGTGATAATTCCAGGAATATCAAATATTTGAATTTGAGCATTGTTATATTCCATAACACCAGGAATAATCTCCAATGTGGTGAATTGATAAGCTCCAACCTTACTTTCAGCATTTGTAAGTTCATTAAGCAATGTAGATTTACCTACAGATGGAAAACCAACTAGAACCGCCGTAGCATCTCCACTTTTTTTAATATGGAAACCTTCACCTTTAGTTCCACCACTACTTCTTTTAATTTGTTCTTCCTTAAGTTTAGAAATCTTAGCTTTTAATTTACCTATGTGATGAGAAGTAGCTTTATTATAAGGTGTCTTTTGAATTTCCTCTTCAATAGCTTTAATCTTTTCTTCTATAGTCATAAACTCCCCAATTGTAAAATTAATTAATAAATAAGTTATTTAATAATAAAAAAGTGTTTAAATACTTGAATAATAATAAATAAACAATTAAAATATTTTAATTTATTTAAATCTAAATTCATACTCCATTTAATTATTAAAATTAATTATAAAAATTAATTATTAAAATTAAATATTAAAATTAAATATTAAAACTAGAATATGAAATCATTAATAAATTTATTATAATATAACTATATATTTTTTTAACATATAAAATCTACGGTAAAAAAGATTCCAGAAATAGAAATAGAAAGAAATAGAAATAAGATAAATACTATAAAAAATAAAAAAAAGAAAAAGTATAAGTAAAATTTTATAAGAAACCTTATAAAAATTACTTATTTTGCTTTAATTTTAAATAACCAATCTTCTGTTAGTTATCACTTGATGATTCTACTTAAGAGTCCAGACAGATACACCATCTTGCATATTACTGAGCTCAAATTCGTCCTGACCAACACCACCTAATAAGAACAATCTAGTAAAGACAGAGTCTTGAAGCTTATTGTCCATTAATATAGCAGTATAGTCATCACCAGAACCTAAGAGATATAAGGAATAGTTTCCATCATTATTTAATGTTTTATTTACAGTTAAGTAACTGTTTTCAATACAAATAAGATGGCTTGCCTTGAGAGGGTTATATTCAGTACCGTTTAAGTCAACTTTAGTATGATTATTAGCCCAAACAGCAGTCATTTGAGCAGTAGTGTCATTAGTACCGTTTGCACCCCTTTTAACAATAGCATTGTATTCAATACCACTTTCATTTAAAAGATTAATGCTTCCTTGAGAGTTCTGTTTAATAGGTTCGTAATCTTTTGCCATGTAATATTGATAGTTTGTACTGTTTAAGGTATCAAAGTTCCATGAACCGAAGTAGGACCACCATCCAGCTTTTCCAATCATATCTGAACTTAAAACGAAAGATACATTATTAGGATTGCTTGGATGTGATTGTTTTACAACAGCCTTAGCTTGGGAGCTGGTTAAGTTATAGTCGCTCACTAAGATTTTCTGTGCATCAGATCTGCTTTTTCCGAGTGTGTCATCTAAAGCATGAACTGCAGTGACATTGCTTCCAGTGTAATTAGCTAATAATTCAGAGGCATTGCTACCTGTAGTTGCCAACATCTCGAGGATTCCTCTAGATTGGGCATAGTCAGAAGTAGTCAATGACTTACCTACCCAGTATGCACGATCCCCTGACTGGGAACCACCGTCGAAAGAGGTTGGATGGTCAGATGCAACTTGGAATAGGTAACCGTAGTCCCACCAGGATATGATTACAGTATCGTTGGTAGAGTTTTCTTGAACATAATCCATAGCAAACCATAATGGGTCACTGGAACCTGGAACAGTAGCTGCAGTGGTTTGGTACGCACCACAAACTGTTGGAGACACTAAAGCAAGAGTAATCAATACGACAACTAAAGCTTTCTTAATTGAAACATCAGAATCTTTGACAGATTTTTTAGCATAAATGACCACTAATGAAATTGCTACAAGAATCACCAATACAATTAAACCAATAGTCAATGCATTTTCTAAACCATAAACGATTTGAGTTATTGGCAATGCAATTAAAATGGATGAGACAATAGCAATTAACAATAAGGTTCTATCATCACTTACATTAGCTTTTACATAATCAGCTGCATAACCGACGAATATACCTGCACAAATACCCATAGGCACTACTAATACCTGAATAAACCTTGTACCTTGAGTTACTGCAATTGCAGATGAAATGATCCATACGAAGAATAAACTTAAATAAAGCACGTTAAGACGTTTACTCTTATTGATTTCGTCTGCTGAACCGAATGAACCAATATCCTTTAAGGATACTCTGAACCTGTCTTGTTCTTTTCTAACAGAGGTTGCTTTACGTTTAGATTTGTGTGGTTTAGAGGTATCTCCTTTAATTTTAACAGATCTTAATCTGAATAATCTTTGAACGAATGTGTATAATACTATCAATACACCAAAGAGACATACGATTCCTCCGACCCCGTTTACTACTCCACCTGTGTTAGCCAAGAATGAACCTACAAGTCCACCAGTTACAAGGCTTGGAATTTGCATCTCTGCAACAGAAATAAGTACGTTAGGCCATACATTATTAGCGGCAGATTGAAGGGAGAAACCTCCAGTAAGACCGCCAATACCTGTGAGAACTCCATTGAACCCAACAGTAGCGAGTAAGCCAATAGCACCTACAACAATAATGAATACTGTTGCAAATAACTCTTTTTGGTTAATGAACCATTGTAATTTACTTCCATAATTTTTTGTCGGTTCGATAACACCAATGTTAAGATAGAAACAGAGTACGAAGAATACAATCATTACTAAAACCATTACTGCAACATAGAACATATAACCTGTCCATGAAAGGGAATAAAGACCTATTGAAATAATTGCGAGTAATGAGAAGATGATTTTGTGAACCAGATTATCGCTTCTAACCGCTTCAATGAAGAAGAGTATGAAGAATAATGGAAGGGTCACGTTAAACATATCTGTATCGAAAAATCCTGCAAAGGTGTGTGAAATATAGTTCGGACCTAAAGCTACGATTAAAGAAGCTGCTATTGCACCATAATCATTTGTAATTCTTCTTGTAAAGATATATACAGGAATTACAGCTAATGAGGAGATAATAGCACCAGTCCAGAATGCAACTTCCAAAAGGGACATGCTTTGGAACATGTTGAACAGTCCATACAGTGCAGAAGTCACATAAGCAATCATCGGCTGATATGACCCTACATCCCTACCAGACGGGTAGTATGAGTGCATATCCCAACCGGAACCATTTACTAAAGTATCACCAAAGTATCCATGGTCCATATAATCCTCAGTCATCCTATAGTTGAAGTATGAGTCCATTTCACTGAAATAAGGAAGACCGTTAGCATCAGAGTAATATGCTTTAAGATCATTAGGAACTCCACCGATATCAGCAGATTGAGCCCTAAGACCAAAAACAATAATAAACAATATAGCTATGATAACCACAGATTTTAAAATTGTTTTTACTTTTTGATTTTCCATATAAAATCCTCTTACAAAATATTCGAATATTTTTATAAAAACATAAATAAACAAAATGCATTTTTTTATTAGTTCACCTAAATAAACATCTTATTTATTTAATTAAAGAAAAAATCTCAAATAGCAACCTATTTGAGTTAAAATGAATTTAAACCATTGAGACTAATTATAATCTTCAATAGCTAAAAAATTCTTTTTATTTTTTAGTATAAAGTTATTAATATATTTTAAAATATATTTCTAATAACATACATTAAAATTATTAAATAAAATTAAGATTTAAAAAAATCAATCTAAATTTAATAATAATTAAATATACATTTTATATACTTATATAATTTTCTAATTAAGTAAATTATTAAGAGCTTAAAAAATAGTTTGATAATTATGAAATTAAAATATGAGTAAAAAAGAAAATCAATTAAAAAAAAGAAAATGAAAATATGAAAATAAGAAGAAAAAGAAAATGATTGGAAGTTTATATGTGCTCTTTTGATGAAAATTTAAGAAAATTATTCACCTATCGAACACGCCCATCATGATTAACTCCTCATCTTCATCATAATCGTCATTGTAATTTTCTTCTAAGTTTGCACCACATTCTCTACAATATGTATCATCATCAGAGTTTTCAAAACCACATTTTGGACATACTTTCATGAGAATCACCCCTAATATTGATAATAATAATTAGGAGTGGTAATATAAAAAGTTTTCTAAATGAATTTATAAAAAAGTTTAAAATTAAGTATTAAAAAAAAGAAATTAATAAAAAAAATAAAGGAAAATAAAGAAAAAATCTAAAAAAAGAAAATCATAGACTATAAAATAAAAAAAAGAAATTAATAGATTATAAAATAAAAATAAAAGAAAAATTAAATAAAAAAAGTTAAAATAAAAGAAAACAACTATTTAGCTTCAGACCTTACAATCTTTTTAGACTTAGCATTTCCTTTTACGTCTTTTTCATTCTTTTCCTTTCCAAGATTATTAAGCTCTTCTAGTGAGCAGGTAAAGCGACATCTTGGGAATCCAGAGCATCCTACAAAGTCACCATATCTTCCAGAACGTTTTAATAAGTCTTTACCACATTCAGGACATACTCCAACAACTTCAGGAGCTCTACGTCTGCTTACATCCTTACCACAATGAGGGTCAAGACAAACATGATCTCTGCCTTTTCCACTTTGCTTCTTAATGGAAATCATAGGCAAACCACAATTAGGACATGTTTTCTTTAGGATATTAGCGCCTTTTGGCAAGGAATAGGTGATCTTACATTTAGGGAAGTTAGAACAGCCTACAAAGGTGTTCTTATTTCTTGGAGAGTATCTCTTAATCAATTTGCCTCCACAAGTACATTCGCCTACAACATTAGTTTCCTGATAAGCGCCATAAAGCTTTTCACCAATATTCTTTTTGTTTTGGTTGATTTCACTTAATATGGTTTTTACTTCCTTCTCACCATTTTCAAGAATTTGTTCCTTGGTAAACTTATCTTTAGAGATTCCTTCAAGCTCTTTTTCAAAACCACGAGTCAACTCTTCACTTGTTAGGTCATTACAGTACTGCTTTAATGTATCTATCATATTAATACCTAAAGGCTTAACTTCAATCTTTTTGCCTTCAATGTATTTTCTGTCATAGAGTTTAGCAACAATGTCTGCACGTGTAGCCTTTGTACCTAACTCTCTCTTTTCAAGTTCCTTAATAAGAGAAGCCTCATTATAACGAGCAGGTGGCTTGGTTTCCTTTTCCTCTACAAGAATCTTATGAATCTTAAGCTTGTCCCCTTTCTTGATTGGAGGGAATTCATCATTTTCCTGTTTCTTGAATGGATAATGCTTTAGCCAACCTTCATGAGAAACTCTTTTTCTTGAGAATACGAATTTTTCATCAGCCACATTCAAAAGGGTTTTCATGGTTTCTAACTTAGAATCTTCGGAGAAAACACTGATAAATCTGTAAACGATTAACTCATAAATCTTAGCCTCATCTGCAGATAAATTAGAAGGCAACACTCCTGTTGGGTGTATTGCAGGGTGAGCTGCATCTGTCTTTTTACCTTCATTAGGTTTAAGGGTAGCAGGCAAGTCAATTATATGCTTTTTAAATTCCGGATCCTTAGCAAGGCCTGCAAAAATGGTCTTGAATTCCAAGGACTCTGGAAGTTTTTGAGAGGAAGTACGTGGATAGGATGTATATCCTCCAACATATAGGTTTTGAGCTGCCACCTGAGTTCTTTTAGGAGAGAATCCGAATACAGTGTGAGCTTCAGATTGAAGACCGCCTAAATTAAATGGAATCGGTGGTTTTCTAACAGTTTCCTTAACTCTTACACTACTAACATCAGCATCTGCTCCTTGACATTCAGCATATATCTTTTTAGCTCTTTCCTCATCAAAGATCTTACCTTCAACATGTTCTGCTATAATATCATAATCAGATTTTGCTTTGATTTGCCAATAAGGCTCTGGTACGAATGCTTGAATCTCCTTTTCCCTATCTGCCAAAATAGATAAGGTTGGAGTCTGAACACGGCCAACAGATAAACTGATGTATCTTGAACTTGATGTTCTAACTGCCCTCATCAATGCAGAGGAAATGTTCATACCATAATAATAGTCAAGCATATGCCTTGCAATACCTCTGTCAACCTGATGGATATCTATATCAATCAAATGCTCATAAGCATCGATAATGTCTTTTTTAGTCAAGGTTGAAAATTTCATACGGGCAGCTTTAGCTTCAGCATTATTTCCACATGCATACTTCAATGCATTGTATCCGATTAAAGTTCCTTCTACATCGTAATCGCAAGCATGAATAAACTTATCTGCGCCTTTTGACATCTTTTTAATTGCATTAATGTAATCTCGAGTATACTTTTGCTTTTCGACTTCGTAAGCAGGAACCCAAGTCAAATCAAAACCTAACCTATCTCTAGAACTAGCAGAAGTTAAGGAATATAAATGTCCTACAGCAGATAAAACAGTGATCTGTTTACCGTCCCTTTCTAATTCCCAATAATTAATCTTTTTATTGTATCTTTTCTTTTGGGCATTTTTAGAAAGTGCCTTTGCTATCTTCTCAGCAGATTTTGGTTTTTCTGAAATAATTACCTCATGCATATTATCACATAAAAATAAAAAAAATTTAATAAAAATAAAATTTCAAATTGTAAAATTTGTTATAATAATTTTAAATAATTTTTAAAATAAAACTTGTAAAAAATTAATGGTTTTATCAAAATGATAAAAAAAATTATTTGAAATTATAAATATTTTATATTCAATTTTAATATTTAATGTTTTCTATTTTTTGAAAAAATTAAAACCAAGTCAAGGAAAAATTGATTTTAGAAAAAGAATGCATCAAATATTTTTCAATAAAACGAGTAAAAGATTAGCAAGAATTAAGAAAAATAAATAATAATAAAAATAATTTTCTAAATTAGAATAAATTCATTCTAGCAATTAGAAAAAAAAGTAAGAATGCAAATAATTATGTAAAATAAAAGAAATTCAACCTAACAAATAGAAAAATAAATAAGAATGTAAATAATTATGTAAATTAAAAGAGATTTATTCTTTTTTTACATCATTACCCATCATATCTTCTTTATAAAATCCAAAGAAGTTTGTACAATAGCCACACATAGGATATTCGCCATAATGATAGTGTGCACCTTCATCAGAGTTCATATCAAACTCTTTTCCACATGTATAACAAGTTTCTATTTTTGCTTCTTTATTTGATTGAGAATTTTCTTCCTGATTGTGATCATTATTATTTTCCATATCCATAGTATCATCCATTGAAATATTATTTATAATAATAATTCATATGATTATGATTATTATAAGAATTATATTTATTATAAGGATTTTTTTATTATAAGAATATTTTTATTAGCAAATCTTTAACAATATTGTAAAAAAATCTTCAATAAAAATTAAAATTTAATATATTATAAAATTGGTTTAACTATTATTTAAATTTTATATAACCTTGTAAAAATGTAGGCTTAATTAATAAAATAAGATTATTTAATGAAATAATGATAAAAAAGTCGTTTTTATGAATAAAATAGCAAAATACGAAGAGAATGATAAAGAAATGATAAAAAAATAAGAAAATTAAATAAAATAAATAAAAATATAAAAAATTTTGAAAATAAAAAATTAAAAAAAAATCTAAATTAAAAAAGAATAAAAATAGAAAAAATTTTGAAAATAAAAAATTAAAAAAAATCTAAATTAAAAAAGAATAAAAATAGAAAAAATTTTGAAAATAAAAAATTAAAAAAAAATCTAAATTAAAAAAGAATAAAAATAAAATAAAAAATTAATTAAAAAGAATTTAATTAATTAATATCATATTTTTGTAAGAGTAAAAGCTCTTCAGTAGATAATTTTTTACCGTTTTTGAATTTATCGAAGATAGCTTCAGCTCTTTCTTTTTCTTCACGATTTTTCTTACCAGGAGCATTGCTAGATTTTTCAGGTCTGCGCCTTCTAGATCTGTTGCTTCCTAATTTTTTATTGATAACATGAATTTCACTTAAAATGCCTTTAAATTCTTCATGTTTAGCAGAAGCGTTTTTCCTAGCTTGGATGAATAATTTGTGTGCTTCATCAGCAGCAGTTCTTATTTCATCGGTTTTTCTAAAGTAAGAAAGCATTTGTTCGTGAGCTTCTTGTGCTTGTTCAGAAAGTTCGACAACTTTAGCGTGATACTCTTCATATTTTTTCTTGAGTTCAGCAGCTTCTTCTTTAACTTTGTTGTCTTCTTTGATTTCTGCAAGTTGTTTTCTTAAATCGTTTGCTGTTTTAACAAGCTGATTTTCTTTTTTGATGTCTAAAACTCTGGTTTCAATGATCTTATCAATCTTTTTGATTTCAGTTTCAATCTTGATTTTATCTCTTTTACCAGAAGACCATTCGAGATTTTTGATTTCTTCGTTTACTTTATTACGTGCTTTCTTGTTTTCTTCAACTTGTTTGTTGATTTCATTACGTTGGTCTCTGTATTCAATAGCTTTTGCTAAGTTTTCTTTTAATTCAGAGTTTAATTCATCACGGATTTTACGTTGTTCTTTAGCTTCTCTGTTGAAAGCTTCTCTTTCATCAGCAACATTAGCGATGAGTTCTTCCCTTTCGTCTTTTTGAGCTCTGACTCCTTCAATGGTATCAGCTAATTCAAAATCAACAGGTTCTGGAAGAGAGTTTTTCCTTTTAGATTTTTTAGGTTTTTCTTCTTCAGCTTCAGCAGCTTCTTCCTCAGCAGCCTCTTCAACTACTTCCTCTTCAGCTTCTTCCTCAGCA
>ONYG01000113.1 GCA_900321995.1 uncultured Methanobrevibacter sp.
TCAAAGTATCTTTATTACCAGTAAATGGGTTTTTTCTTTTGCTGATTATATTTTGGTTGGAATTGTATGCTTTTTGATATTTCCATATATTATATCAATTCAAAAATTATCATATTTTAGTTACTAAAACATTGGCACTTTTGAATGGCCGTGATGTTAATACAAGAAATATGACCTGCGCCGGAAGTGACATTACTTCTTTTCATTTTTCTTTTTAACCGTATCCTTCAGTTCACCAAATTGGCGGGAGACGTAGCTGTTTACAATTGAAGCGGCCAAGGTGGCAGTACCGACGCCAGACAAGATGAAACCGCTCCAGGCCAATACCAGCGAATTGAGTTTGCCTATTATGTTTTGTCCTGAAGCGTCAAAGCTGTTGCTTGTAAATGCATTGGAAACCATGGTCATGGAGTCCATAGGAGAAACGCCTTCAACAATAATGGTAAATAGAAAACTAACCAGTATTATTGCAAACAACAGTATTATGGTTATTCCCAATTCGTTATTTTCAGTATAATCAATGAATTTGCGGTAGTAAACCTTGATGAAATACAGATATCCGATAATGTGTGTCAAATCCAATAAAACGACAATGCTGTCTCCAAACAATAGTCCCGTTATGGAACCGAATGGAATTAATAGGAACAGTAGCACCTTATCCTTTCGGGAATCCTTGTCCATTTTAAGGGCAAGATATAGGGAAACGACAATGTCCAAAAGATATACGAAATAAAAACCTTCGTTCCAGTCAAAGGACAGATACAGGCAAATCATGATAATGACCAGTATCACTATCAGATAAAAAACCTGCCTTAACAAGAATACCTCTTCGGAAGGAAAATATTCCTGAGGATTTGAAAGCCTTGAATTTTTAAAGCGGGCCATCAATCTGCCGTTATTAACAATGTATCTGGCAACATATGCCAGGGCAGCGAAAACTCCAATTGCAACCAGTATCTGGAAAATAGAAACAAATATCAATTGAAAGTCCATTATTCTCCCTCTCCCTCTTCAATCAATTGTCTTAATTCTTCAAATTCCTTTTTGAAATGTCTGATTAAAAGCGCCGCCGTTAATGTTGCGGCACCCACTCCGGAAAGGATATATCCTCCCCAAACCAGCAATAAACTGTTGAGCTTGCCGGAAATGGTATTTCCAAAAACAGAATACCCATTGCCTGTGAATTGATTGGAAACGATTACTATAGAATCCAAGGCATTTACGCCTTCAGAATATTGTGTTATGAAAAATCCTGCAAAAATTACTGCAAACAACAGTATTATAGTTATCCCCAAAGCGTTTGAATTGGTATATTCCACAAATTTATCAAGATTGATTTTTGCAAAGTATATGAAGATGAAAGCATGAATAAAATCTGCAAAGATTACCAGGCTAATGCCGAATAAAGGATAAACCAAAGATCCATATGGAACCAATATCAGCCAGATAATCCTATTTTTCCAGCTGCTCATATCCAATGTGATTGCAAAATAAAGTGAAAGTACAATGTCAAATATTGCAAAATAATACGGGTCATTTCCTGACCCCATAAGGGAATAGAAAATATTTACAACACACAATGCCATCAAAATCAAATAAAAAACCTGCACTAATGTATGAACCTCATCTTCAGGCAGGAGTTCATTGATATTTATGGAGTTTCCACCCTTATTTTTTAATACGCGATATATGAGTTTGCCCAAAATGGTTAAAACCAGAAAAACGATAATTACCACGGCCAAATGATATAAAGTACTAGCAAATATTTCCATATGTTCACCGATTAACTTTATATAGTTAATACTATTAATATTTTAGGAATTGAAAAATAAATAATTATTTATAGACCATTTAATATACATATTATATAGTCTTTACTAAAGATGATATATAACCGAGACTGCAGATTCAAAATAATTTTATGGGATTGCTTATTGGTTATAAATATAGGTGATTTAAAATGGAATATGAAATAAAAGGAGGTGCTTTTCCTATTGTAATATGCACATTACAAAAGGGAGAGACCATGAAAAATGAAACAGGATCAATGGCATTCATGACATCAAATATGAATATGGACACTAATACAGGTGGAGGCCTATTGAAAGGGCTTGGAAGAGCATTGGCCGGAGACACCGTATTTTTAAATTTCTTTACTGCAGAATCCGACGGAGAGCAAATTGGATTTTCATCCTGCACTCCAGGAAAGATTATGGCTATAAAACTGGATGGCTCAAATACAATCATTGGTCAGAAAAATGCCTTTTTAGCAGCTGAAGAAAGTGTCGAGGTTGACATACACTTTAGAAATAAGCTTGGAACTGGAATATTCGGCGGCGAAGGTTTCATCCTTCAGAAATTCACTGGAAACGGTATGGTATTTTTGGAAATTGACGGAGAGGTCATTGAGAAGGACTTGGCCCCTGGAGAAAAAATATTAGTGGATCCCGGACACATTGCCGCAATGGAAGAGAGCATTGAGTTTGACATTGAAAGGGTCAAGGGAGCTAAAAATATATTATTCGGAGAAGGATTGTTCTTCTCAAGATTGACCGGACCGGGCAAAGTATGGATTCAAACAATGCCTATATCCAAATTGGCCGAATCAATCATTCCTTTCTTGCCAGAACGCAATGACTAATTTTAATTAAAAAGAGTTTATTTTTTTTTGAATAAACTTTTTTTTCAATCTTATTTTTTAAAACCCGACACCTTATTTTGTTTCACTTGGAAACTTATTTTGTTGCATTTAAAAAAAGTTTAGATACTGTTTTTGATAAAAAAAGAAAAAGAAAAAAAAGAAAAAAGATTGGTTTGATTATTCGTCAGAGTATAATAAACCAATAGCTCTGTTGTAGAAGAATACGAAGTATACAGAGAAGATACCTAATAAGATACTACCGATAGTTCCATTCCAGTTGCTAATTAATGCAATAATAAATGCAACGATAACTAAGATAATAACAATAACAAGAACAGTTGCGATTATTTTACCAAATCCTACTCTGGAAATGTCTCCAATAGCTTCTCCAATAGCTAAAGCTTCTCCTAAACTGTCAGATTTTGCTAATCTACATTTAGCCATAAAGTTAGCCAAAGCAAATACGATGACTATGATTATACTGAGTATGAGAAGAATCCAGTCTTTGAGGAAAAGACCTAAAACGAAAATGATAATTGCAGGTACAACGTAGTATACAACGGTAACAACAATTAATTTAACAGCGTTTGATACCTGTCTTCCGAAGTCTATTCCAGGACTGTCCGCCCTTCTTTCAATACCGTACTTTATAATGTCCAAACCGTATCCTTCAATCAAGAAGAGTACAAGAATAAAGACAATAATTCCAACTATACTTAATCCGCTAAAAGCATATCCGGCTAAACCCCGTGAAGAGAATGCTGCTACAATTGAGAGTAAAGATGCACCCCCTATAATTGCACCGATTATGCCTAAAACTACATATAAAACTAATGCTTTAATATTACTAAATGGATATGCAAGTGCATCTCCTATAATATCTCCTACACCCATGTTTATCACCTTTTTTTAATATTTTATTTAATTAATAAATGAAACTCATATGAGTCAAACTTTATTTTTATTACTCAAACAATATAAATATTTAGGTAAAATTTTGTTTTTTTAATGAAAATTAATTATTGTTGTCAACCACTTCCTTGTTTATTTTTTGAAATCTTCATATGTTTCGCCGCTGGTTAAATCTAAACTTTCCTATAAATATTTTTTCATGCCAATGTTTTTTAGGCCTATTAAAATCGTATAAATAAGTATCTTTAGTTCCTCTTTTTATTATCCTTTCTAAAATCTTTTTAATTTTATCACTTGAGGATGTAAATAATTCCAAAAGCCTATTTTTAATTCTACCGATTAATGTGTTAATATTGGTTCTATATTCTTTTTCTTCATTTTTTCGCTTTTTCTTGTTTCGCTGTTCTAAATGTTTTTGAATATTATTTCTAAGTATCATTGCAAGGTTAAAAACATAAATACTTGAATAAAAATCTTGACTTATTGTTATTTCTAATTTTCCACCATAATTTTCTAGCTCCATTTTATTTTTTAATCTATCATAATTAACTTCAATTTCCCATCTTTTTGCATATAAACCACCAAGTTCAAAAATGTTTGCTTGA
>ONYG01000059.1 GCA_900321995.1 uncultured Methanobrevibacter sp.
AGAGTAAAGACTCTTATGGTGCCTGTTGATATTGAGCCTGGAGATATTGAAACAGTTCTTCCGTCTAAGCTTGAATTGTCTAAATGTAAAGGCTGTGATGAGTGTGAAGCCGCTTTGGTTTGTCCAAATGGTGCAATTAAACCTCAAGAAGAAATAGATCTTTTAAAATGTATTGGTTGTGGTGCTTGTAAAGACATCTGTCCTTATGGTGCAGTTTCTGAAGGAAAAATCATTACTATGCATATGAGAGAAATAGATATTGAAAACACTCAAAAGCTTTCAAAAATGGAAGGAATCGATATATTTGAAAGCCCTCAAGAACTTTTGGATAATTTTGATTATAAATAATCAGATTGTGGATAATTTGATTATATAATCAATAACCTTTTATTAATGTTGATTATAAATAAATTATAATTTCTTAAATTCTCTTAAAAGTTTCTTATGTGTGCTTACTAAATGTAATGCTAAAAAGATTAGGCTAATTATTGAAGAGTATTTATGTATATGTGACATGTCATAATTTCCTATTTTTATGTCTCTTAAAGTTTTTATAGCAGATAAGATGCCTGTGATGATTGTTATAAATAATGAAATCATTAATCCTATGTTTATGATAAGATCTATTGTTCTTTTAAGATTATATTTTCCTTTAAATATTGATTTAAAATACCTTTTATTGAATTTTAAATGTAGAATAATCAAAAATACTAATCCTATGCCTATAATTTCATGAATTAGGATAGGTAAACTAAGAAACTCTAATATTATTGCAATAAACATAGCCACATCTACAATAATTTTCTTCATTAAACCACTTATAATATTAATTTTTTTATCTTACTATATATAATTTGTTTAAGTAGTTTTTTCAGTATTTTTGTAACTGTTTTTTAGATTTTTTATTATTTTTTTAAATTTTTAGATTTTTTAGTATTTTTTTTTAAATTTTTTACATTAATTCTATCACATCTCCAATTTTCAGGCAATTTTCATCAAAATCTTCTTTACTAAATTCTATAATGTATTTTGCTGCTTTTTTAGGGACATAATAACGCCATGGCTTTAAATCAGCAATTTCAAAAACAGTATTGTTCTTATCTATAAAAACTAATTTTAATTCAAATCTCATAAAACAGCTATGGATAGATGATTCCCACCTATTTTTTCTCATTTTTCCCATATAGAAAACTAATGGATAATCAGTATTTCCTTTCATCATCAGTCCCTTAAGTCGGCTAAAAAAATTGTCTGCAATTTTGACTTCTGCTATCTTTTCATTAGTTTCCTTTATGTATAAAATCATTAAATTTTTTTCATTATTTTTATTCTTTTGTTTATGATTATTTTTTCTATTAAACTTCATAATTGTCTTATTTTCTATTATTCTTTAATATTTATAAATATTTTGATTTTTATACTATTTTTTAACTCTTTCAAATCAATTTAACAATTTTAAATCAATTTTGATGTGATATTGTAAAAGTCTATTGTATTCCTATTATTTTAATTATTCATTTATATTAATACTAATAATAATAACATTTATTTATTTTTAAAATAATAAATATAAATTATGATAAGTTATATTTTATATTTTGTTTCAATATTATCAAATTAATTTTTTTATGGTCTTAATAGAATTTTAATTTGACTTTTTGAAATTAAATATTATTTTAAACTATTATCAGATAAATCATTAAAACTTTTATGAGATAATTATGATTATTAAATTAAGAAATTCTTTTCTAAAGAAATTATTTATTTCATAATTATTGTTAATTATTATTAAAAATTATTTTTGGGAGAATCATTATGCCGTTAAAAGAGGCAGATAAAGAATATGACTTTAAAAAAATAGAATCAAAGGTTCAAGATTTTTGGACTGATTCAGACATTTATGATAAAACAAATAAGTTACGTGCTAACGGTCCCCAATATTCATTCTTGGACGGACCTCCATACTGTAGTGGAAAAATCCATTTAGGAACTACTTGGAACAAGGTAATCAAAGACACTTTGCTTCGTTACAAGTCAATGAATGGATTTAAATTAAGAAGACAAGCAGGATGGGATACACACGGATTACCTATTGAACATAAAGTTGAACAATTGCTTGGAATCGGTTCTAAACAAGAGATTGAAGAAAAATATGGTATTGACAAGTTTATTGACCAATGTAAAGAGTTTGCAATGGAAAACAAGATTGCAATGACTGAGCAATTCAAAAGCTTAGGGGTATGGATGGATTGGGATAATCCTTATATGACTTTAGACCCTAAATATATGGAATCTGCTTGGTGGACTCTTAAGAAATCTCATGAAAAGAACTTATTGACTAAGGATAAGAGAGTAATCAGTTGGTGTCCTCACTGTCAGACTGCACTTGCTGCAGCTGAAATTGACTATACTGAAGGGGATGACCCATCTATCTATGTACGTTTCCCATTGAAAGAGAAACTATTGGATGGAGAATTTTCCGACTTGAAGGAATCCTTCTTGGTATGGACCACCACTCCTTGGACACTTCCAGGAAACTTGGCTATTTGTCTAAATGAAGACTTTGATTATAGCTTTGTGAAGGTAGATGAAAGATTAAACAATGGAATTAACTTCAAAAAGAATCCTGATGCACCAAAATTCCTTGTTGATGGAGAAGAAATTTTAATCATTGCAAATGATCTTGTGGAAGCTGTTTTAGGTCCAAGGGAAATCGTTCATAAAAACAGAATAGATAATCCTAAATACGACCCTGAAGATGAAGAGTCTAAAGAGAAAAAATACATCTTTGAAGAAGAGACAGAAATCATTTATGATATTGTTAAATCTGTCAAAGGCTCAGAGCTTTTAGGCCTTGCTTATCAATATCCTTTAGCTGAAGAAGTGCCAAAACAAATGGAAATTGAAGCTGAAAATGAATTGGTACACACAACTTTCCATGGAAACCATGTAGAATTAGGGGAAGGTACCGGTTTTGTACACACTGCTCCAGGACATGGTCCAGAGGACTTTGAAATAGGTCAGGAAGTCGGACTTCCTATACACTGTCCCGTAGATGAGGCAGGATGCTTCAGCGAAGACGGAGGAGTCTATGCTGAAGGATTTACAAAAGACTTGAATGACACTATTATTGCTGACTTGGTTGCAAAAGGACTAATGCTTAAGAATGATACAATTAACCACAGATATGGTGTATGTTGGAGATGTAAGACTCCTATTATTTATTTAGCTACCGAACAATGGTTCATTAAAGTGCCTGAAATCAAGGATAAAATGTTATCTGAGATTGATAGGGTTGAATGGGTACCTAAATGGGCTGGTGAAGGAAGATTCCATGATTGGGTAGCTAACGCTAAGGACTGGACCATTTCAAGACAAAGA
>ONYG01000069.1 GCA_900321995.1 uncultured Methanobrevibacter sp.
AAAAATGCTTCCCAGGATCCACCTGAAACCATAGGAATCTCAAGAACAATTACAGTAATGATAATAGCAATGATTGCATCAATGAAAGCTTCAAAACGTTCAGAGTCTCCAGTATCTGATCCTCCAATTCTTGAGAAGAATACCCAAAACACTACTGAAATCAAGACGCAAAGAAGTATTCCGGGAGTATAAAAAGTGTAAGTTATGATGAATCCTAAGAGATTAATCATTAATGGAACATAATTGAATGGCTTTTTAAAATCAACCTTACATAAATCACAATTATATGGATTTGCCCTATGAACTGCATAAATTGCCAAGATATAAAAGATTGTAATCAATACATAGTTTATACCGAACATAGTTTGAGCCGCAATGGAATTAATATCCTTGGATATCCATGAAGCGAAGTAAGGAAGAAGAGATATGAAAAACATCTGAAGGGCATATAATACCAATACCCTATTGTCTATCTCCTCAACAGCATGAAACATATTATGATTATCATACCAAATAATAAAGATCACTAAGAAAGTAATGAAGTAAGTGATTAGACTAACATTCAAGCCTAAAACCCCACTCCAAGTAGGAGAGGCCGGTTGGCTTAACTTTAAAACAAGTACAGTTATGATAATCGCCAAAACTGCATCAAAAAATGTCTCAAATCTATTCGTATTCATAATAATAGTTTTGGTAAAATTTATATATATAACTTTTTCTAACCAAAAGTATATATAATAGTAAAACTAATTGTTTAATAGTATACAAATAAATTTAAAAGAATATACTAAACTTACTTAAATAATTAAAAAAATGATTAAAAATTTTAAAACTAAATTTTAATCAACGTTTGAACTTATTTTTATTTAAATTATTATTATAATAATTATTTTAAGAATTAAAGAATCAACAACCAAATATAAAGGAAAAAACCATGATACAATTTAAAAAAATAGATTTAGAAGATAAAGACATAATTAATAAATATTTCTCTAAAACAAAATTCAATAATGCTGAAAAGAATTTCTCCAATCTGTTCATGTGGAGACACACTTATGATTATGAATATGCAGAAATCGACGGATGTTTATGTATAAGAGGAAAGGCAAGAAAAACTGGAGAAACCTTTTATCACTTCCCTTATGGAAACTGTAAGGAACAGTTAATTAAGCCAATCCTTGAAAAGATCGTTAAAAGCGAAGGGCAAGAAGAGAAATTCCTAATCAAGCCAGTTCTTCCAGAAATGAAAAACTGCCTTGAAAAACAGACCATGACTGAAAAGTTCGACATTAAAGAAGACAGAGCCTCCTTTGATTACATTTATACAACTACAAAACTAATCGATTTGAAAGGAAAGAAACTCAGAACCAAACGCAGATGGGTCAAGAAGTTTAAGGAAAATTATGATTACACTTATGAAAACATAAACGAAGAAAACCTTCAAGAAGCTAAGGAATTTACCTTAAACATAATAAAAAGCACAAATAACGACAAAGATGAGTTAGTGGCTATGGAAGAGATGTTTGACAATCTTTTCGACCTTGGAATTACAGGATGCATTATAAGAGTGGATGGCAATATAGCAGGAGTCTCCACTGGAGAGGCAATTACCGATGACACAATCCTTATTCACTGCGAAAGATGCAACAGAAACTTTGAAGGAATTTATAACTTCATCAATCAGGAATTCATAAAACAGGAATGGTCTGACTATACCTATGTAAACAGGGAAGAGGATCTTGGAATCGAAGGATTAAGATATGCTAAGATGATGTATCAACCAGATAACCTTTTAACCAAATATATTGCAGTATTAAAAGAAGATTCCTGTATAGTATGCGATGAAGAATAAGATAATTATTTAAATAGAATAGAATAATTAAAAAAATAGAATAAAATAATTATTTAAATAGAATAAACTAAAAAACAATTTTGTTCTTGATAACAAAAAGTGGGATTTAAATGGACTATATCAAAAAAGTAATTGGGGAAAAGGTATACCTAAGCCTAAGCATTAAGGAAGACCTTGAATTGTATGCAAAATGGCTAAATGACCCTAAAATAAATTATAGCTTTGGAAAAAGCCATGATGCTTGGACATTGGAAAGACAAGAAGCATACATAAATGACTACAACAACAGCGATGACAAATTCTTTTTCGTTATAGTCTCACAAGAGACAGATGAGGCTGTTGGAATCGGACTAATCTACGACATTTCCTATGTTCATGGAAAGGGAACAATGGGAATCCTAATCGATGAAAATCAACAGTCAAAAGGCTTTGGAAAGGAAGCTTCCAAACTTATTCTTGAATTTGCATTTAATATATTAAACCTTAACAACATGATGCTATATGCAATTGAATTCAATCAAAAGGCAATTGAAATGTATAAAAGCATTGGATTTAAGGAAATTGGAAAAAGACGCAAAGCTTATCCAATAAATAATAATATTTATGATGAAGTCTATTTAGACATATTAAAAGAAGAATTTAATGAAAATCGTTAAATTCTTCCATTTACAGTCAGATAATTCCCACTTAACAAATTCCAGATGATTAATGTATAAACAGATAATCTTTCAAATACCGGCATATAAATACTTTCTAAGTTGAAAAACATTATCCAAAATATTATAATGCCCACAATACCTAAAGCAAGGCTGATTTTTTGATATCTGCCAAAATCTTCCATAGATCTTGAAACAAACACCAACATTATATTTCCACCAAGAATAGCCATTACTGCACCTAAACTATGATAGCTTGCAGTCAATGGATTTCCTCCATGAATCAATGCAACAATTATTACCCCAATAGCTGTAACTAAAGACAATATTGAAATAATAATCTTATTTTTTATAATGAAGTCCTTAAATCTGACAAAATAGCCAAATAACAAGGCCAAACCAATTATAATAAATGCTGAATTCATTAGAAAAGCTAATGGAGAGTTCATATTTGGAATTCCTAGTTCAGAAATAGTATGGAAAATATAGGTATTTGCTAAAGAATCCCTAAAAAATATTGCTGTTATAAATTCAGCAATCAGATAATACAAACCACCTAAAACCATTACAATTCCTGCGATTTTTCTTTTCATAATAATCACCAAATCATCTAAATAAAATTACAAAAACACTTTTATAATATTAAAATCCAAAAAGACAATGAAAAAATAAAGAAATAAAGAAATAAAGAAATAAATAAAGAAAATAAAGAAATAAAAAAATTAAAAAAAAAATTATAATTAAAGATAATTAAATAAAAGAAGATTAAAAAGAGAAGTAATTAAGAAAAAGATAAATAAAACACATGTAAACTGATAAGAAAATCAGTGAACAATAGTTTTAAATGCTTTTTCAAGTTCTTCCTCTTGATTGATTTCCTCTTTGACTGATTTTACTAATTCTAGATTTGCATTTGTTTCTGGATATCTTGGAACTGCCTTGCATCCTCCATCATCCCTTTTAGAGATTTCAAAAGTTCCAATTTTCTCAGCAATTCTAGTTATCTCCAACTTATCAAGGCCAATCAATGGAGATAGAACCGGAACATCAAGGTCCTCACGAGTTGCAAGTATGTTTGGAAGTGTTTGAGAAGCCACTTGTCCTAAACTGCTTCCATCAATTACAGCTTCTGCATGCATCTTTTTAGCTAATTTTCCAGCCAATTTATACATTCCAGACTTACATAATACACAAGTCATCTTTTCAGGAGCTTCACTCTTGCAGTGAGCAAGGTAATCACCATATTTGACTACCCGTTTCTTAATTGGAGCACCACTTGCATATAGATTCAATTGATCAACCAAGTCCTCAAAGTTCTTAAGCGCATCAGGAGTGGTAAAAGGATGATTATCACAGTAAAGGGCTACGACTTGACATCCCCTTTTCATCATCAGATAAGTTGCAACAGGAGAGTCTATACCGCTTGATACAAGAGAAACTACTTTTCCTTGTGTTCCAAGAGGCAATCCACCAGGACCTTCAATCTTTTCATGATAAATGTAAGTGTCTCCTTCCCTTATCTCAACATAAATAGTTAATTCTGGATTGTTTAAGTCAACAGGACAGGAATATTTACGTATTACAACAGCACCTGCAAATGCAGCCATCTCTTGAGAGGAGAATTCGTGTTTTCCAACTCTTCTGCAACTTATGGCAAATTTTGTTTCTTCTGTTAAGATCCCCTCATCATAAAGCTTATCTGCATAGTTGGACACTGCTTCTTCTATATCTTCAAAGCTTGTTTTAGTTGATATTGCAGGAGAATATGACACTATTCCAAATATTCTCTCTAACTTTTCTATTGCATCATCAAAATCCTTTGGGAAAATGTAAATTCTTGCTTGATTTACCTTAACATCAGCATCTATTGATGCCTTAATATTATTTACTAAACGACTTTCAAATCTTCGTCTCACTCGATTGCTTTTTAATGCTACCTCTCCATATCGAGCAATTATTAAATCAGGTTTCATAAAATACCTCTATAATTTTTTTAATTTTAACTAATATTAATTTATTTAACTATATATTTAATATTAGCTAAAAAATATGTTTTTCTTATGTTTATCCCTTCACATATATTATTTAGTTCTTGATTAATAAATATAACTATTGTTATAAAATTTAATTATTTACTAAAAAAAGTAAAGGAAAAAAAGCACTTATAAAAAAAGAATAAACTTAGTTAAAAAAAAAGAAATAAAAGATAAAAAATGATAAAAAAGAATAAAATTAATTAAAAAAATTATTTAATTAATTTAGGACCGCCCATCTTGCCTGATTTTAATAATTTACAAGCATTAGCAACTGTTCCTGTTTGAATATAACTGATTTTATGGCTTGACATATACTTAGCAGGATTAGACAAAGGAAAACCATAATCTGCATCCCAAGCAATACCTACCTTTTTATATAAGCTAACAGATGCACCATAAGGCTTAGTAAACCATAATCCTAAAACATGAGCTCCCTGATAATTATTAACAAAGGAATAGCCATTCAAGTCTCCTAAAGCTCCAGTCCATTCTTCTATACATCCAACATCAACACCACCGAAGCAAGCAAGCAAGACTGAATTTTTACCTGTACAACCATATCTGTAAGCCACATTATGTATGTCTGGACCTATGCCTATAATTACAGCATTATAACCTTTAGAGCGGATTGCTTTAGCTAAGCTTTTAAGCATGTTCAAGTCGATTTTTTTGCCTGCAATATTATCAGTTGTCAAATAGAAAGTATATTTGCTTGAATTAGAAACCTTGACAAATTCAGAATTTGTAAAAAGGGAATAATTAGGCAATCTTTTATTTGAACCATAATATGTTAAGATTCTAGAAAAGGCAGCAGTATAAACCTTATAAGGAACCTTATATATAGAATGCTTCAGATATTCCTTATTTTTAAAGTTATAAGAGGAACCTACAACATTTTTAGCTATCTTAAGATAATCCGCCTTATAAACAGTATCATAGATTTCTCCAGAAGATTTAAAGGTTTTAGGAATTGAAATAAGAGTCATATCATTATATTTCTTATTATTAATATTATTTATAGCAACAGCCATCAAATAAGAAATTTGAGTTATTGTGAAATTGTTTTTTCCATAGCTTATATTAGAAGGCAATGCCCTTTTTTCATCAATATAAGAACGCAATAACTGAGACACAGCAATGACATCAGCAAATTTCACTTTAATAGCCTTAACAGTTATTTTAGTCTTTATAGACTTAGCTGCATAATACTTAGTTCCAGCATACTTTATAACAAGATCATATGACTTACCGGCATTAAATTTAAAGACTGCGGCACCACTTGAATTTGTTTTAAAAGTATAAACCTTCTTAAGAGAACTGATATTAACTGTAACTGCCTTATTCTTAAGCGCTTTACCATAGAGATTTTTTAAAGTAATTATAATCTTGCCATAACTTGTTGAGTTAATGCTAACGCTCGGAGCCTTAAGATAAGTAGGCATCTTTTTAATAATGACTTTAGATGATGCAGAGCTTCCATAATAACTGCTGGTTGCCTTAAACTTAATTGTACATGTTAAATCACATATTCTGCTATAAAATTTTAATTTAGCAACTCCCCTTGAATTAGTGGTTAGAGTATAAGTCTTTTTAGGAAGTTTTACTGTCAGTTTCTTATTGGCAAGTGCTTTGCCATAGACATTAGTTAAATTAATAGTCAAATATGTAGTGTTGGTCATATAAGACTTGACAACTGGCGCCTTAATATATACTTTCATTTTAGTCATTATCAATTTTGAACTATTGGAAGAAGAATAATAATTTTCATCTCCTAAAAATTTAACCTTTAATGCAAAATTCCCTATTTTATTTGGAATTTTTACTTTAGCAAGACCATTATCATTAGTTTTAGCTTTATATGTGACTCCATTTAAAACAAAATACAATTCCTTATTTTTTATAGCTTTTCCATTAGAATCCAATAATGTTGCATTAATATAATTAGAAACTGTTAAATAAGCACGCACATTAGCAATTTTAAGTTTAGTACTTGCTTTTTTAATAGTGATATTAGCGCTTGCATTAGAAGGTGAGTAATTTTCATCCCCTTCAAAGAAAATGGACACGTTATAAACACCTGCTGAAGAAATAAAATTCAAAATACATATTCCATCTTCAGTAGTTGTGAGATTATTTAAAACCCCATCCACCAAAACAGAAAGGGTCTTATTAGATAATTTTTCCCCATTTGAATCTGAAAGGCTAATATTCAATCCTTTAGGATCATCATATGAAAATGCAATGGACTTAGCATTAATGATTGTATCAATCTTAGAAACTTCCTCATTTAAATCTTCATTATTGCCAGAAGAAACATCAATAGAATTTATAGAATCATCCAAACCAGCAAGCCCAGAAGAAGCAGAACCCACAGAACCATCCAAACCAGCAAGCCCAGAAGAAGCAGAACCTTCAGAAGAAATAGTGGTGTTCAAGCCTAAAGAATCTTCATAAAATGTAGAATCCTCCACATCAGAATATACTCCGGACCCTACAGTCCCAACAATACCTATTGAATCTGGATGTTCACTATATGTTTCATTTGCACTAACTGAAGAGACTGCTAAAAACAGAATCAAAACCAATGAAACAATTGTTATTTTTCTAATCATCTAATCACAACAAAATACATAAAAATACTTAAAAAATACTTAAAAAAATATTTAAAAAATACTTAAAAAAATACTTAAAGAATACTTAAAAAAATATTTAAAAAATACTTAAAAAAATACTTAAGGAATACTTAAAAAAATATTTAAAGAATAGTTAAAAAAGTACTTAAAGAATACTTAAAAAAATACTTTAAAATAATTAAAAATGAAGATAAAAAATTATTAAATAATAATTAATTATCTAAAAGTTCAATAGCTAAATCTAAAGCTTCAGCCATCTTATCTGCATTCGGACCTGCACCTTGAGCTAAAGTTGGACGGCCTCCACCGCCACCTCCAAGTACAGAAGCAGCTTCTTTAATAATAGCATTTACTTGAACTCCACTATCAATAGCCTTTTGGCTAGCGGAACCTACAATCTTACCATCTTCATTTCCAATAAAGACCAAATCAACTTTACCGCTGTCAGTAAAGTCAGTAGCTATCTTTTGAAGCTCCTTAATATCTGCAGCCATAAGCTCTTTCAATACCTTTAAGTCACCTACTTCAAATGCATTATCTGCTAAGGAACTTACCTTCAAATTAGCAATTTCCTTTTGAAGCTTTTTGATCTCATTCTTTTGAGCTTTCCACTCACTGAAGAACCTATCACAGGTCTTAGGCAATTGCTCATTAGTAACACTGAATATGCCTGCACTTTCCCTAAGGATTTCCTTATCGTTTTGGATAGAGTCAATAGCTGCAAGTCCTGCTGAGAAATCAATCCTTTCTACACCGTCTTGAACTCTTTCAGTCTTATTGATTTTAATAGGACCTACTTCACCGGTTCTGTCAAGGTGAGTACCTGCACAAGCTTGAACATCGATTCCAGGAATCTTAACTACTCTGATTTGGGAACCTGGAACTACACCACCTTGATATAAGATCAATCCATATTTCTTTTCAGCCTCATCACGAGTTAGCCAATTAATATCCAAGTCAATGTTCATCATCACATACTCATTAGCCAATTTCTCTATCTCATTAAGCTCCTCTTGGGTGATACGCTTATAGTGAGACAAGTCAATACGGGACCTTTCAAGCCCTTTCTGTGCACCTGCTTGCCAAATGTGTTGGCCTAAGACTTTTCTTGCAGCTGCAATGACAAGGTGAGTTCCTGTGTGATGTCTTGCAAGGGTGATTCTCCTATTCCAGTTGATTGCCATATGAACTTCAGTTCCAATGAATCCCTTAAGCTCATCGAGTAATTTAGCCCTCAAGTCTGCTTTTTCATCATCAGAGGCATCTTTAGAATATCCTGGAATAGCCATGCGATGCAATACGATATTATTTAACTTTTCAGCATAGATTACTTCATAAATCTTGCCATCAATTGAAATAATACCTAGATCTGAAGGTTGACCTCCTCCTTCAGGGTAGAAAATTGTTCTATCAAGAATAATATTAATGCTATCTTCTTTTTCAACCACATCAATGATTTTTCCATCGGATTCCTTTTGATAAATATCCTTATAGAAATCAAGTTCTGTTGGTTCACAGTCCAATTCAAATGCCTCTTTTTTAGCTTTAGTATCTTCTGCATGACTGTCTGCAACGATTGTAAAGAAATTATCAGGAACATTTACTTCAAAGTCCTTATCTCCACTTGCAAGTTCTTCAACAGTTTCAGGAGGCATTCCTTGAGCATCATATAAATCAATCAATGTTTCAAGAGGCATTGAAGTTTTTCCTTCTTTCTTAAGACGTTTGATTGTTCTCTTTACAGTCTTCTTACCTTTTTCAATGGTTTTAGCATATCTTTCCTCTTCAAGATTGATGATATTCATGATATGCTCTTGAGACTCATCGATTTCAGGATAGAATTTTCTAAGGAAGTCTAATTGAATTTCCATAATATCAGATAATGATTCCTTCATATCCAATTCTTTCATAAAGCGTATGGTTCTTCTTAAGACAAGCCTTGCAAGGTAACCCTCTTTAACGTTAGATGGAATGATGCCGTCAGCCAACATGAATGCCAAGCATCTTGTATGATCTGCAATGATGTAAATAGCTTCCATAGGCTCTGCATTCTTAAGGTACTCTTCTAAGCTTATGTTCAAGCTGTCTGCAACCTGTTGACGAAGGTCCCTGATGTCACCAATATCCTCAATATCCATCATACCAGCAATTTCTGCATTACGAGCCAAGATATCCTCATTGACTTCAACGCCAGTGATTTCCTTAAGCTTATCTACAACAGGGGCAAAGCAAGCGTCATATGCAGTTGGAGTTCCTTGAGAAATCCAAGCAATCCTTTCTAGTCCGTAACCAGTATCCACAACCTTAATTGGAATCTCTTCCTTATCTCCGTTTTCCAAGGTTTTGTATTGCATGAAAACAAGTGTAGCAAGCTCTACACCACGGCAGCACACTTCATAACATGGTCCTTCATTACCTCCACCTTTCCACCAGGACTTGATAAAGGTAATCTCTTCAGTGTTGATTCCGATTGACTTGAAGAACTCATGACAAAGACGGATAGTCTCATCTTCCCAATAGATAAAGTTATCTGGCTTATTAATTACAGTATGGGAACCCATAGTGAAGCAAGTCATGTGTCTTCCTGTACGGCCTACATTATCTACATCATTCAAACGTATGGATGGCTGTTCAACTTCAAGAGGATTAGCTGGAGGTTCCACTAAACCAGAGGTTACCCAAGGTTGGAAGCAAAATATTGAAGCTCCAACTAAAAATACATCATCTCTCCATCTTTTTGCAAGAATTGGATAACGTGATATAGGTTCGTGGCCTTCAGATTCTAAAAAGTTTCTAAAAGTCTCTTGAATTTCATATAAATCATAAGGTTTATCAGTTGCAGGATTTCCTATAAAACCATACTCGTCACAAGGAGCATCCCCACAAGTGTCTCTATCAACCTGTGAGTAAAACTCTTGACCGCAAGTTTTACAAACCTGTTTTTTATATCCTAAATCTTCAAATATTTTAAGCATAATAATCAGTTTTTAAGTTTTTTTAAAAATAATTAATCAGCATAATTATAAGTTGAAATAATTTAAAAGCAAATAACATCACCATTTAAACAATTAGTAAATTGACATTATTTGATAATATATTTATATTTATTTTTTAATCTATTAAAGAGTTTTGTATAAATAATTTTTTTAAAATATAAAAATAAAATGAATTAAACCAAATATAAAAAAGTAAATAATAAAAATAAAAAAGAGCCAAGCCTAAAAAAGTAATAAAAATTTTGGTCAAGGTTTTTGAGCCGAAGGCTCAAAAAGCTTGCTAGATATACTCAGTAGACCCCTTAAGGGTACGAGCATCCAATCCTTCCTCTAGACAATAAGGACATAAGTTATCAGAACCTACAGCAACTCTACCATGAGTTGTACAGTATCTGGTTTTGGTTGATCCATCTCCAGCACCTTGGTCTGATGCTTCCACATGTTCAGTATTGCCTGTATCAGCTGTTCTATGAGTTACATCTGCCAGATATTTGAACCTGTCGATTTCACTGCCAGTTAAAACTCCATCACCATTTGCATCAGCCTCATCAAATGTATTGCTTATGACGGTATTAGAAGCACCGCTCAGATAGGACTTTGCCTCGTCAAATGTCATTTCATTTGAAGAAGAACTGTCAGATGAAGTGGATTTAGCAGAATCATCAGAACTATTCACTTCAGTTTCTGTATCATTAAGGCTTACAGTATCTGAATCACTAGATTGGTTTGAATTTAATAATATAAAAGCACCTGCAATGATTGCAACACATATGATAGCAGTGACACAAATTATTAATGTATTCTTATTTCCACTGGATTTTGTTGCATTCTGTGGAATATTTGAACTTACTTGAGAAGCTTTTTGAGCGTTATCAGAATCTGCAACCTTAGATTTTAAAGTATTATCTTGATTAGCAGCTTTATTTAAAGAAGCTCCACAATTTTTACAGAATTTAGCATTATCCTTATTCTCAGCACCACAATCTGGACAAAACACAATTTTCACCTCCATTTACAATATTATTATCACTATTATTATTTGAGTTTATAAAAACTTTAATAAAATTTATTCTTTTTTTTAAATTTTATAAAAACTTAATAAATTCATATCATTTTATAAGTTTTATAAAAACTTTAATATTTTTTTTTAAAAATTATTTTTAATAATCATAAAATTTTCTATTGATTTGCAAAATCAAGAATTGAATCTATAGTCTCTTTTTTCTGTTGATAATCAGATATATTAGCAGCTCCATCTTTTGGCTGAATGCCATAAGATCCAAATTGAGCATGATTACCTCCTTTAATCACATGCTCTGTATAGTTTTCAGGCAAGTATTTCTTTGCATCATTATAGGACTCCATGTTTAAGACCTTATCATTAGACCCATAAATGCTTAATACTGAAGTGTTTAAGTTATCTGTTAAATAAGAAGCAAGCAAAATCACTCCATCAACATCAACTGCATGATTACGAGCATAATCAGAAGCCATAACTCCACCTAAAGAATGGCCAGAGAGATACCATTTATCATAATGATATGAATCATTATTGATCATACCATCCGCCTTATCAACCCCAAAAAATGCTAAATTAAAAGGCATTTCAACTAAAAAGCAATCTACACCTTCAGCAGATAAATTCATCAACAAAGGAAGATATGCAGTATATTCGACTTTAGCGCCAGGGTAAAAAATAAGGGCAGTGTCTTCTCCAGGACCATCCAAGAAGAGACCATCATTGATTTTTACAACATCAACAGTAGAACTGCCATTTAAAAGAGCTTTTGCATCTTCATCAGCATGCAAATAATCATTTACATACCATATTCCAATTCCTGCAACAAGAATTGCTAATGCCAATATAATACAAAGGGCTATTTTAAGTTTTTTATTCATACAAACACCAATATAATAAATCAATTAGATTTCGCATTAAAAAAATAGGGCCAATTTTTAGAATGCTTAAAAAGATCAAATTACGTCCAATTACCTAAATAAGACTAAAAATGTCATGATAATACCCATTAACATTATTGCCAATTGGATATATGCATGCTTTCGCAAGTTTGAATCTTTGCTATTTAACATGAATCCTGGGAAAAATAGTCCAATGAAACCGATAAACCCGTATGAGCCAAATAAAAAGCTTAGTATGAAACTACCCCAACCAAATAGGATAGCAATGATATAACCTACTATAATGAGCTTTTTGCTATCAAAAGAGGGATAACTATCATTTTCATCAAAGTCTTGAATGATTAATGGATTCCCACAGTCATGACAAAACTTATACCCCTCAGGATTTTCACAGCCACAAATTGGACATTTCATAATTTTTCCTCAAAAATTAAAATAAATTAAATAAATAAATTAATTAAATTAATAAAATAAAATAAATTAAATAAATTAAATAAACTAAATTAATTAAATTAATAAAATAAAATAAATTAAA
>ONYG01000088.1 GCA_900321995.1 uncultured Methanobrevibacter sp.
TCATTTTGGACATCAAACAAAAAGATGGAATCCAAAAATGAAAGAGTATATTTTTACTTCAAGAGATGATATTTATATTATCGATTTACAAAAAACTGCAAAGGCTATCGAAGATGCTTATCAAGCATTAAAGGATATCGCATCAGCAGGTGGAAAGGTAATTTTTGTTGGAACTAGGAAACAAGCTCAAGAAGCTGTAAAAGAGGAAGCTCTTCGTTCAGAATCTTACTATGTAAATGAAAGATGGTTAGGAGGAACATTAACAAATTTCCGCACTATTCGTGCTCGTGTTAAGAGACTTGAAACTATCGAAAAGATGGAAACTGATGGTACATTTAATCTATTACCTAAAAAAGAAGTAATTGGATTAAAAAAGGAATATGCAAAGTTAGATAAATTATTATGTGGAATTAGAGCTATGGATAAATTACCACAAGCAATGGTAATTGTAGATCCATCAAAAGAAGAAATTGCAATCAGAGAAGCAAGAAAGTTAAATATTCCAGTATTTGGAATTGTTGACACTAATTGTGATCCTGATATGGTAGATTATGTAATTCCATCAAATGATGATGCAATTCGTGCTGTTAAGCTTATTATCGGAGTTCTTAATAATGCTGTAGTTGAAGCAAATGGTGGTAAGACAGTTGATTATGTTGGTACTAAAGTTGATGACAGTACTGATATTATGAAAAAAGCTGTAGAATCTGTTAAGAAGAAAGAAGATAGACCAAGGAATTTTGATAAAAGATTTGATAAAAAAAGATTTGATAAGAAAAAATCATTTAAAAGAAGTGAAAATAAAGAACAACCAAAAGAAAAGAAAGCTGATACAAAAGAAGTAAAGGCTACTGTTAAAGAAGAAGTTAAAGCTGAAGTTAAGAAAGAAGAAAAAGTTTTAGAAAAAGCCCCAGAAAAAACTGATTTATCTGGTAAAACTGTTGCTGAATTAAAAGAATTAGCTAAGGCTCGTGAAATTAAAGGTTATTCAACAATGAAAAAAGCTGAATTATTAGAAGCTTTAAAATAGACTTTAAGATGATTTTTATAAATCATCTTTAATTTTTAATAAAAGGAGGATTATATGATAAGTGCTAGTTTAGTAAAAGAATTAAGAGAAAAAACTGGAGCAGGAATGCTAGATTGTAAAAAAGCATTAGAAGCTAATAATGGAGATATTTCTCTATCTATTGATTGGTTAAGAGAAAAAGGAATTTCAAAGGCTGCTAAAAAAGCCGATAGAATTGCTGCTGAAGGAGTTGCTTCAATTCTTATTAAAGGAAATAAAGCTGCAATTGTTGAAGTTAATTCTGAAACAGATTTTGTTGCTAAAAATGAAGAATTTACATCTATGGTAAAAACAATATTAGAAACTATTATTGATACTGATGTTAAGACAGTAGAAGATGCATTAAAGCTTGATTGTGGTGAAGGTACTATTAATGATTTAATAGTTGCTAAAACTGCTAAAATAGGTGAAAAATTATCTTTAAGAAGATTTGAAATTGTTACTAAAAGTGATAATGAAGAATTTGGTGAATACATTCATATGGGTGGTAAAATTGCCGTATTAATTACTGTAGATGGTGCAAGTAGCGATGTTGCTAAAGATTGTGCTATGCATGCTGCTGCAATGAGACCAAAATATTTAAATAAAGATAGTGTACCAACTGAAGAAGTTGAAAAAGAAAGAGAAATTTTAAAAGAACAAGCAATGAATGAGGGAAAACCAGAACAAATTGCTGCTAAGATGGTAGAAGGACGTATTCGTAAATTTTATGAAGAAATTTGTCTTGAGGAGCAATCATTCGTTAAAGATAGTGATTCCAAGGTTAGAGAATATGTTAAAGCTAATGGTGGAGTAATTACATCTATGGTTAGATTTGAAGTAGGCGAAGGAATGGAAAAAAGAGAAGAAAACTTTGCTGAAGAAGTTGCAAAACAAATGAAATAATAAAAAAAGTTAGATATCTAACTTTTTTTTAGTTTATAAAAATTTTATCAATTATTTCAATATTATTAACAATATTGTGTAGCTTATTTTTTATATCAGTAAAATCATCAATACTTATATCAAAAACAATGACAATATCTTCATTGTATTTTTTTTCTATAATATTTACTTTGCTTAGTATATATTCAATATCTTTAATTTTATCATAATTAAACTTAATTAAAACTCGGTAGCCATCTTTTAATTCAATAGTATTTTCTTTAACAAGACTATTTACACAATTCGAATAAGCTCTAACAAGTCCTCCTGCGCCAAGTTTAATACCTCCAAAGTATCTAATAACTATTGCTAGCACATGATTTAAGTTGTTATTTTTTAATACATTATAAATAGGCATACCAGCTGTATTGCTTGGTTCATTATCATCTGAAAATTTTATTATATTATCAATTATATAGCAATAACATATATGTGTTGAGTCAGTATATTTATTTTTTATACTATTTAAAATATCCATTGTTTCATCTTTATTATTTACAAAAAAAATTTTACCTATAAACTTTGATTTTTTTATTATAATTGTATTTTCTAAATTATTTTTTATTGAATACATATTTTCACCACCAAAATTATAAAATAATATATTTATTATGTCAAATAGTGTTAGTTTATGACAGTTTCAGTTTTATATTAATTGACAATGATAATATTTTATTATAAAATGATAATAAGGAGATTAGTAATATGGCAATGAATAAGAAAAATAGTTTTCATGGTATTAAAAAAAATAATTATTTAATATATATTGGTGGGGGATGTTTAGGAGTAGTTTTGGTTTTGGTAATTTTACTTATAATTAATGGTTTTGATTTTAAATCAATAATGGGAAATTCAGTTGTTGAAACATTTTATTATTGCGATGATTCTACGTATACTCTTGAAGGAAATAAATGTATAAAATCAGATGTTTCTTCTGCACTTATTTTAGGAGATGTTAATCTAGATGGCGTTGTAAGTGATGCTGATTTAATTCTTTTGAATAGTTATTTGGCCAAAACTAGTGAGCTTAATGAAAATCAGTTAATTGCATCTGATGTTAA
>ONYG01000073.1 GCA_900321995.1 uncultured Methanobrevibacter sp.
ATACATCAACTAATTTTAATGCATTTTTATGGTTTGAATCAAAAGAGAGAATTAAAGAAAATATAAAGGGCCATCAAGAAAAATTTTCATTCATTCATACTCCTTTTTAAATCAACAGAATCAGTCTTTTCTTCCAAGTTAAAAGCACCAATTAAACCTTTAAAATCTCTTTTCTTTCTAAAATTTATTGTAGGTTTTCCATCATCAACACCCCATTCTAAAACACTGCCCTTATCAACATTAAAAAATTTTATAAATTCTTTAGGGATACTGGTTTGATAATTTCCATAAATTTTAGAAGTAGCTAAAATAACCATACTGTTTCCTCCTAATAATTATTATATAATTTGTTATTATAATTTTTATCTGTTAATTTTAAAATATCATAAAAAATAGTATTTAAGATACATTAAACCAGAATATTAAGATTCTAATTTAATTGAATTAGCATTAGCTAAAATCAATTCCATAGAAGATTTATATTCTGTAATACTGCCTACAACCTTTACTTTATGATTTTTAAATTCATTTAAGTCATTTCCTGCATCATTTAATTCAACTAAAGTCGATTCAAAAACAATGAGATTTATTTTTCCAGTACCATCATTCAATTCAATGAAACATGAACTGCCACTTGAAGACATCTTAACCGACTCTACAACAGCTGTAACAGACACAGTTTCTCCAATATTATTTCTCGTTATTTCATTTATTGCAATTTCCTTTGGTTCAATATATGATGCGAAGGCAAGCATTCCTATCATGCCAATTAAAGCAGTTATCAATGCCACCTTAAATATGATTTCATCATTTATTTCCATTTTACCACCAATTTATTTATAAAAACTCTTTAAACCTTTTTATTTTTATTAATATATTTAAATATTACTTAAAAACGGATATAAAATACAAATTAGAAGTAAAAATTGATTTAAAAATGAAAAACTAGTTTAAAAATAAAAAATTGAGATTATAATAAAAAATTGATTTAAAAATAAAAAGTTGACCATAAATAAAAAAAAAAAAAAAAAAAAAGAAAAAAAATAAAAAAAATATTAAAAAAAGAAAAATAAAAGAAAAAATAGAAAATAATAAGTTAAGCTTAGTTTAACCCTTAAACATAGATTCTAAACGTTCAATTGTATCAATATCAGCTAAACCTTTATCATTTCTAATTCTTTTAACTACAGGGAAACGTAAGGAATATCCTGCACTGTATTCTGGGCTTTTTACAATTTCACTATAAGCTATCTCAAAAACAATCTTCGGATGAACTGTTATCTTAGTTCCCTTTTCAGAGATCTTAAGCTCTTCCATTTTAGCTGTAAGGTTTTCCAAGTCATCATCTGATAATCCAGTACCTACATAAGCTATAGTTTGCAATTCATCGTTTTCATCACGAAGTGCAAGCAAATAAGAACCTATAAAGTTTCCTCTTTTACCAATACCTTTAGTTCCACCAACAACAACTGCATCTAAAGTTTCTGGTTCTGCTTTAAGCTTTAACATTTTCTTTCCACGGATTCCTGGAATGTAAGGCTCTGAGCAATTTTTAATCATTATGCCCTCATGACCGCCTTCAATAGACTTGTTAAATAAGTCTACAGCATCATCAATGTTGTCAGGACCTACCTTTACAAGAGCAGAGAGGCTTATATCTGGATTGGAGCAATCTACAATTTCCTCTAATATTTCACGACGCCTTATTATAGGCTCGTCTATTGTAGGCTCCTTAAAGTAAAGCAGATCATATAAATAAATCTTAATCGGCACCTGTTCCATAGCCTCTTCAATATTATATTTCCTTCTTACCCTTTGCAAGATGTTTTGGAATGGTAGCGGTTTTCCATCTCTTGTTGCTATAATCTCTCCCTCTGCAATGAAATCCTCATCAGGGAAAGCTTCCCTAATCAAGTCCACAGCTTCAGGCATAGCTAAAGTAACATTTTCAAGACGGCGAGTGAATAATGTGATCTCATCACCATTCTTATGAACCTGCATACGGAATCCATCATATTTTGTCTCACAAAGAGCACAACCCATTTCATTAATGCTTATTTCAATTCCATCAGACAATTGAGCAAGCATTGGCTTAACAGGTCTTCCTGGAACAAGGGATAAAAGCTTAAGACCATCTTCACCTTCAGTTTTTGCCACTTTTGCAACAAGACCTAAATCATTTGTTAGCATATGTGCCCTTTCAGCAACAGCATTATCAACACCGAAAGCCTGTGAAATCGCATCACGAATGATTCCTTCACCTACACCGATTCTAAGCTCTTCCAAAATAGTTCTGCAAATGTATTTGGCTTCAAGAGCAGAAGCGGAAGACAAAAGTTCAAGAATATTGGAAATCTTTTTTGCAGTAGATCTGTTTCCGGAAATTGTCGCTAATTTTCTAAGCTGATTAAAGACAAAATTAACTGTTAATGGCTGTGAGAAAAAAGTCATTTGAGTCTTTTTGGCATATAACTTCTCTGCAGCAGCCCCAATATCTCCTTCATCACGAATGGCATCTTCAACAACTGCAGTTGATACACCTACAGCATCTCCAACTGCCTTCATCACCAATTTATCTCCAATTCCCTGTTCCTCTTCACTCCAAGAAGGAAAAACACTTCCTAACGCCATTAAAGTTATTTTTTCCAAATCCTCTTCTTCAACTCTTTTAAGAAAATCTGCTAAAATATCTGTTTTTTCCAATCTTTTTGTAGTGGCTCCTAATGCTTCATAAACATTAACAAGTTCTTCATATTTCATATTATTCCCTCTTGTCGCGAATAAACGATAGTTTAAATAAATAACAATCCAAAATTTACACGAATAATAAACAATAATTTACATGAATAATAAACATAATTTAAATAAATACTATTTAAAAGTCTCCTTTTGCTATTTTTACAGCACAATACTCTCCACACATGGAACACATCTCATCATCTTCCAATTCACACTTGTTTCTATAATGACGAGGTTTAACCTTATCAAAAGCTAAATCGAATTGAGTTTCCCAATCAAAGTTCTTACGTGCTGTAGCCATTTTTATCTCATTTTCCCAAGCCTTATCCAATCCTAAAGCAACATCTGCAGCCTGTGCTGCAATCTTGCTTGCAATGACTCCTTCCTTAACATCATCAAGAGAAGGCAATGAAAGGTGTTCCGCTGGAGTCACATAGCATAAAAAGTCAGCTCCACTTGCTGCAGCAATAGCTCCGCCAATAGCAGAAGTTATATGATCATAACCTGGAGCCAAATCAGTAACAATAGGACCTAAAACATAGAATGGGGCTCCATGACATAATGTCTTTTGAATTTCCATATTTGACCTTATTTGGTTTAATGGAACGTGACCTGGACCTTCAACCATTGTTTGAACTCCCACTTCCTGAGCCCTTTTAACAAGAGTTCCCAAAGTAACCAATTCCTGAATTTGAGAGGTGTCTGTTGCATCGGATAAGCAACCAGGACGTAATCCATCACCTAAAGAAAGGGCAATATCATATTCTAAAGCAATTTCAAGCAAATAATCATAATTAGCGAATAATGGATTTTCCTTTTCATTATGTAAAATCCAAGATGCAAGGAATGTTCCTCCCCTACTTACAATACCCATCATTCTTTTAGCTTTCTGTAACTTATCAACAAGGTCTCGGTTAATTCCACAGTGAAGTGTCATGAAATCTACACCGTCTTTTGCTTGATGAATGATTGAATTAAATATGTCATCCTCATCCATATCTATGATTTCTTTGCCCTTATTTAAAGTAACTACACCTGCTTCATAAATAGGAACAGTTCCTATAGGCACATCCACCTCATTCATGATCTTTTCCCTAAACTCTAATAATTTAGGGCCAGTGCTTAAGTCCATGATTGCATCTGCACCGAAATCAGCAGCAAGTCTGGCTTTTTTAATTTCCAAGTCAATATCTTCAATTTGGTTTGAGGAACCTATATTAGCATTAATTTTAGTTGTTAAACCTTGACCAATACCACAAGCTTTTGTTAGCCTATTGATGTTTTTAGGAATTACAATTCTTCCATTAGCAACTCCCCTTAGGATCTTTTCTACATCGATTCTTTCAAATTCCGCAACAGCTTGCATTTGGGAGGTAATATTACCTTTTTTAGCTTCAGTCATTTGAGTCATTAAAACACCTTAGTTTAAATGAATAATCTTTAATAATCTATACATAATAAATTTTGTATTTTATTATTAATTAATTTATCATCAAATGATTA
>ONYG01000056.1 GCA_900321995.1 uncultured Methanobrevibacter sp.
ATGATGTGATATCTTAAGGATTTTGAATATATTTAAATAGGTGGGGGGATGATGTGATATCTTAAGGATTTTGAATATATTTAAATAGATAATAGTTTAAACATATATTATTGAAAATTAATTAAAAAGTATTTAATATGGATACTAAATCAAGTGATTAAAATGGTTTATGTAGGTATGGATCATGGAACTACAGGCATATCATTCGCCATTATGAATGATGATAAAGTTCTTGAAGTATTTAAAATATCCAGAGAGGACAGCAAGGCTGGAAGAGTTTCAGCTATTGAAGAGTTATCCAAGAGAATCGATTTGGATGACATTGACTTAATGATCATGACTTATGCCATGGGAGATGGAATAAGCACCATTCTTCCAATTGAAAAGGTAAATAACAGAGGCATACTTTCAATAAATGGTGCGGGAAAGGTCACAGGAGGAGGCACATCTGTCTATGGAGAAATAGAAAAGACAGACATTCCTGTTCTTATGATACCTGGCTTGCATAAGGACTGCGATTGGCTTGACCCTCTCTTTAGGGCAGCATATTCCCATCATGCAAGTCCTGAAAAGGTAAGCATAGTCTATAATGCATATCTTGAGACCAATTGGGAAAACATGATAGTTGGAGACATAAGCTCTAACAGTGTTGACCTTCTTGTTGAAGACGGCAAGCTTATAGCAGCTGTTGATGCATGCTGCGGTGCAATGGGAGTCGTTCACGGACCATTGGACCTTGAGATGATTAGAGACATTGATGAAGGCAGAAAATCAGCAAATGAATGCTTCTCACATGCAGGAGCTGTCAAGATAGCAAATATCGACAATAAGGTTGCATTTATGAAGGACGACCTTCTAAAAGCATATGAAAACAAAGAAGAAAGAGCAATTTTAGCAATAGACACAATGATAATGACTGTTGCAATGGAGATTGCTGGATTGATTGCAGTAAGCAAAAACCCAATTGATGGAATTGTTCTTACAGGCTCTATGGGCTCTATGAAAGAACCTGTTGACTTTGAAGCCAAACTTAACAAGTACTTAAAAAACAAGTATGAAATCAGAATAATCTCCTCTGAATCCGGTGCAATCGGAGCTGCTCAAATAGCAAGAGACATCTTTAATGGAAAAAGAGAAATTATGGGAATAAAAGTTGATTATTAGATCATTTGCCCTATATATCTTTTAGCTATTGTTATTTTTGGTGGAGTTGTTGTTGGTTTAGTTATTGGTGTTTTTAGTGTTGTAGCTATTGAAAATTTCAATATTTATGATGAATTTTTTGATAGCTATTTAGTATAAGAATTTTTTATTTAATCCTTAATTAATTTAATAGTTTTATTATTATTTTCATTTTAATTAATCGTATATTTCATTTATTTAATTGCTATTGAAAATAACATTTTTTTAATTTTCATCATCTATATATCTCATAGACTATATTTATTATATTATTATATTTTTATATCCTTTTTAAAAAATAATAATTTTTAAATGTAAAATTAGTAAATTAGGATATTATTTATTTGAGAAATAAAAGGTATAGAATAGGAATTAGATTTCACTAGTGTGATAGAGAGTATATCAGTTTATGAGTGTTTATTATAGATATATTGGTTTTAGGTTTATATTTACGAGCTTATTTTGGTGAAATATTTGATTACCAGGTTATTCTATACCATCTATTTCTTAGCTCCAATTATAGTTATTAGTTAAAGCCACAGTTTCTAATGGTAAAGGGGAAATCCATTAGTACAGAAGTATTTGTAGTTTAGGTTTTAATTCTTTTTTGAGAACTTGATAAGATATTATATAATGTATAAGGTATTTCTGTGTTATTCTTTCGTAGGTGAAAAGGATATTTTAACTAATAACCATTTTAGAGCTAAAATCTCCTAAAGGAGATCATATTTTTCCTCAAGCAGCAATGGATATTTTTTAAAAAAGACCGAGTTAAAATTCCATTGCTATTTTATAATTTATAATAACTAGTATATAAGTCTTTATTTTTGATTTAAAAGTTTATTAATTTGATACAAGTTTATTAGAGTTATATTAATTTGATATATTTAATTTAAAATTGATTTAATAGAATAATATTGATTTCAGATTGTTAAATTGATTTTAGTTTGTAAAGTTTATGTGGTTTTGTAATCTTGTTTTTGTTTTGTTAAATTGTTTTGGGGATGTGTTTTTTGTATGGTTTTGTTAAATTGATTTTATAGAGTAATGTTGATTTTAGATTGTTAAATTGATTTTAGTTTGTTAAGTTGATTTATGGTTGTTGAATTGATTTTATAGAGTGATGTTGATTTTAGTTTGTTAAATTGATTTTAGTTTGTTAAGTTGATTTATGGTTGTTAAATTGATGCGATTTAAAAAATTAGTTCTAATGTAATAAAACAATATTGATTAAAATATTAAGTCAATAAAAGTAAAAATAAGTAAAAAGAGCGTATTAAAATAGTTAAAATGAGCCAAGTAATCACAAAGTAAAATAAAAATTTTGGTCCAGGTTTTTTGACCGGAGGTCAAAAAAGCTGGGGTTAAAGAATAATACTACCAACAAGAATAACTATACCCACTATCCAACAGTAGAAAGCAAATATGTCCAAGCTTCTTTCTCTTACTAACTTAAGCAAGAAGCTGATAGCAATGTATCCTGAAATAACCGCTACAATGAATCCTGCAATGCATGCGCTTAATTCAATATTTGCTCCAGATAAATCTTTCAATTGAACTACTGCAGCTCCTAAGATTGCTGGAATGGATAAGATAAAACTGAATTTAGCAGCAAATTCCTTATCTAAACCTACAAATAATCCGCTAGCTATTGTAGTACCTGATCTGGAAAGACCTGGTAAAATTGCTAATGCCTGTCCACAACCCATTACCAATGCTTCTTTAGTGGAGATATTTTGAACATCCACCTTTCCACTATTCATTCTTTGGGAGAAGTATAAAAGACAACCTGTAATGAGCAATAGGAATGCAGGGACGGTTAATCCTTCAAATAATTCTTCAACAAAGTCATTGAACAAGAGTCCTACAACTCCTATAGGAATTGTTGCAAGGATTGTAAGCCATGCTAACTTCTTGTAAGGATCCCTTCTGATTTCGCTAATGAATTTGCCTTCCTTCAGGTCGATAAGACTTAAGAAGAATCCTTTAATCATTAGTATAATGTCGTTATAGAAGTATATGAAAACTGCTACAAGAGTTCCTACGTGGAGCAATACATCAAATGCTAATGGCACATCGCTTAATCCTAATGCCTGTTGAATAAAGATTAAATGAGCGGAACTACTTACAGGTAGAAATTCAGTTAATCCTTGGACAAGTCCAATGATTATTGCTTGCAATATATCCATTTAATCACCTTTAAATCATATAGATTTATTATTGAATTAATTATTAATAAAGTTAATTATAAAATAAGAAAAAATAATGAGAATAAATTATGTGTGTTTATTCTCAAATCTTTTTCAAATATTAAAATTTCAAAAGTAATAAGTATCTTTTAAAAGATTATTTACTTATTTTAAAAAATAAAGAATTAACTTATGTTTATTCAACATAAGTTAACCAGTTGTGAATGTCTTCGCTTCTTCCGTTTACTGCGTCGAAGTATTTTTCTTGTAATTCTTTAGTTACAGGACCTCTGCTGCCTATTCCAATTTGTCTGTTGTCTATAGCTCTAATTGGAGTAACTTCTGCAGCGCTTCCAGTAAAGAATACTTCATCTGCTAAGTATAATCTTTCTCTTGAGATTGACTCTTCACTTACTTCATAGCCTAAGTCTTTTGCTATGGTCATAATGCTGTCTCTAGTAATTCCCTTAAGGATGGAAGAGCCTAAGTCTGGAGTTACGATTCTGCCGTTTTCAACGATGAATATGTTTTCACCGCTTCCTTCAGCAACATGTCCATGATAGTCTAATTGTATTGCTTCATCATATCCATGTTCTCCAGCTTCAAGGTTTGCAAGTTGAGAGTTCATATAGTTAGCTGCAGCTTTTGCAAGAACAGGTAATGTGCCTGGTGCAGGTTTTCTCCAGGTGGAAATTCCTATGTTTGCACCTTGTTCCATTTCTTCCTCTCCAATGTATGCTCCCCATTCCCATACTGCAATGGTGGTGTTGACAGGACAGTTTAATGGGTTTACTCCTAATTCTCCAAATCCTCTGTAGGTTATTGGACGAATGTAACAGCTTTTTAAGTTGTTTACCTTAATTGTTTCAATTATAGCGTCACAGATTTCCTCTTCAGTGAATGGAATTTCCATTTTGTAGATTTTAGCGGAGTCAAATAATCTGTGTACATGTTCCTTAAGACGGAATACAGCAGGTCCGTTTTCAGTTTCATAACATCTAATACCTTCAAATACAGCAGATCCATAGTGGACTACATGGGAAAGAACACTGATTTTAGCATCTTTTAATGCAACAAATTCCCCATCCATCCATACTTTTGCGTTTTCGTCAAATGCCATTTTTTCACCTATAATAAAATTTTATAAATTAAAATGTATTGTAGTTTAATATGATTTTTTAATAAATTAGAATTAAAGGATTTTTTAAAACTCCCTATGAGAATTTTTCAATCCTTTATTTGGTTAATTTAAGGATAATAAATTCCTTTATTAATATTTTATTATTTATATTTTAAATATATTACTTAATATTTGTATTTTTTTATTTAGCTTTGCTTTGTTCTGTTCATTTTTCATAAAATATTAAGGGCAATTTTTTATTTTCATTTAAAAAATTTTAGTATATCGAAAGTTTTAAATAATAGGTAAACTAAATTTATAATGTAGTATGGTTCCGTGGTCTAGGGGTATGATATCTCGCTTACAACGAGAGGACCGTGAGTTCGAATCTCGCCGGAACCACTTCTATTATTTTTTTTGTTTTTTATTGCAATGGTTCCGTGGTCTAGGGGTATGATATCTCGCTTACAACGAGAGGATCGTGAGTTCGAATCTCGCCGGAACCATTTTTAATACTATTCTTTTTTTAAAACTTTTATTTCAGATTATTTTAACTATTTTAGTGTTTTTTTGCTTTAATTTCATTGTCTATTTTTGTATTAGGTTTCTTTAGCTATTTTAAAAATTATTGAAAAACAATTTTAATTAAAAAATAACTTATAAAAATTATTTAAAAGTAGTAAAAATTATCTAAAATAGTATTATTATTAAAAGTAGTTAAATTTAAAAATAAGTAAAAAAAGTAAAAGAAAAAGAGAAAAATAAAAAAAGATTAGGTCTATTTTTCTAAAATGCTATAAGCATTACCATTAACACTATTAAAGAAACAAAGAATACAATAGTTCCTTTTGTTAAGATATCTGAATTTCTGTCTGCATAAAAAGTGATTCCATATGATAGGATCAATGCAACGAATAGTTCAGTTAAACCTAAGTATCCTGTAGGAACTTTTACAATGCTTCCAAGTATAAATGCAATCAAGTAAGCAAGCACTATAACAACAATGATGGAAATGAGAGTGTTTCCTAAAATAGGCTTGATTGTGTCCATTATAGATCTTGTGGACTGACTACTGTTATGATAATTGTTTAATGCATTGTCTCTTGGACTCATGAATCTTGGAGATTTTGGTTTTCTTTCGCTTCTTGAGTTTCTATTATTATTGCTTCTAAAACCAGACCTGCTTTCATTGCTGTTGGAATTAGCATATCCTCTTGAAGTCAAGCTGCTTAGCATTCCGCCTCCAGCATTGCTTTTAGAGAATGGGTTTCTGCTATTTGAGCTAGGTCTTGAATTTACATGAGGGTCTCGATTGTGAGCAATTAAAACACTTCCGAATCCTGATTCGGTATCTGGATGCTTATTGAGGAATTCAGCTCTGTATAAGTCATCGTCATACTCGCTGTATCCAGTCAAATCGATTCCGCCCACTTGATTTTCATAATAATCTATGTCCGCCTCATACTCTTCATAGCTGTCATATGGATTAGGAACCCTATTGAGCCCTTTATCTTCCATTTGGCTGTCTACATTGTCAATATATTCTCGGCTAACATCTCTATTATAGAATGAGTCTCTGTCAATTTCTGCAGGACTTTCTTTTCTAAGCCTTGCAGGTTTTTCCTTTTTCTTATTATTATATCTTTTAGCTAAAGCTACAAGATCGTTTCTATCGACTAATTTAATTTTTCTCTCTTCAGCATATCTTTTAGCCTGTGAAGAGAATCCAGAACTAGTGACAACACTAACTTTTGATGCCTTAAGCTTTTTGCCGATAACTTCCATTTCCTTAAGGACATCAATTCCAACTTCCCATTCCTTGTCATAATTTTTGCATGCAACAACCATACCAAAGTCGCCCATTGATGTAGGCAATACTGCATAGATGTCTACAGTTTGTTGGGAAGTTTTAAAGTTTTTATAAACTTTAAAGCCAGAATCTTCAAGCACTTTAGCTATGAAATTAACTAATTGCGGCTTTTCCACACTTTCACCTAATCTATTTTTTAATATAGTATATTTATATTTTTTCAATATATATAATTTTATAAATGTAATTTTTTATAATGAACTATTTGCATTTTTTTTAGGTAATAATGTAATTGTGTATAAAATGATTAATTTTATTGATTTAGCTAATTTTTTCTGTTTTTAAATTTGATGAACTTTTTAAGTTTTAGGCCTATTTTTTCTATTTAATGATTTTTTATTTTTATATTTCAAAAATTTTTAAAAAAATTAATTAATATAAACAAACATAAATAATTTTAATATAAATAATATTATTAAAATTTAAATTTTATTTAAGATATTTATGCTTAAATTTAATTTAAAATAATTATTTAAACTAATTATTTAAAATAATTAAAAACATTTATTTAACTTAAAAAGACTTAATGGTTTGTTTATCATGTTATCTATTGGTCAATGTTACTTAGAATTTGTTAACACAATATTGAAAGAAGGAAAGGAAACATATAAGGATAGTGATCATCATCTTAAGGAAAATTTAGGAAATTATTATTTAATTGATGATCCTCTTGACTTGAAATTCAGGGCTAAATATCAACATATGACTCCAGAGCTTATGCTTGAAGAAATCAAAAGCGGAAAATATGATATTGACTCCTGTCCGATTAAGGGTGACGCTTTATATGAATATGTAAAGTCATTTGAAATAAGAGACGATCAAGGTTTTGTCTACACTTATCCTAACCGTATTCTTGAGCATTTTGGTGTAGATCAATTTGAAGTCATGAAGGAAAGGATATTGACAGCAACTGGAAGTAATAGGGCAGTTGCAGTAACCTATGATCCTAAAGTGGACCATGATAGGGAAGATATTCCTTGCTTGCAGATTGTTCAGATGCTTGTAAGGGATGGAGAATTGACTATTCATGTATTCTTCCGTTCCAATGATATCTTTGGAGCATTCTACTCAAACATGTTCTTCATATGTTACATAGGGATCAAAATGAAAGAAGAAGTCAATAAGGAAATTATGGGAGAGAAACTAAACTTCGGCGGAATCCATTATCACTCTTCTTCAGGTCATATCTATAATAATGACATGAGGGCTGCTAAAAAATTGATTTCCGCTAATAAGGCTTCTCTTAAATAATTCAATTATTAATTCCTTTTAAAAAGTTAATCTTATTCAATTAACTTTTTCTATTTTTATTTTAAGTTAATCTATGGGGGGATGTCTATTTCCAATAAGTCATTCTCTCTTAAGTTAAACGGGATGTGGGATGTCTTACTCCATCAGTTATTAGTCTCATAACTATTTTTCAACTTAAAATTTCCTATTGTTTAATTGATTTTAGAACTAATTATTTTATACGTTAACTTGAAAACTTTAATTAAATTAAAGCTAATTTTTATTATTTAATGATTCACATGAAAATTTTATTATCCAACGATGATGGTATAGATGCGTCAGGCATTCTTGCTGCAAAACATGCAGTCAGCGACCTTGGAGATACAATTTTAGTTGCACCATCATCTCAGCAAAGTGGTATTGGTCATGCATTAACTCTTTTTGAACCATTAAGGGTTAATAAGGTTCGTTTGATGGATGATGATATGGGATATGGTGTCTCCGGAACTCCAACAGATGCCATAACCATCGGAATCTTTGAGATACTTGATAAGTTTCCAGATATGGTCATATCTGGTATCAATACTGGGATGAACACTGGAAAGGCAGAGCTTACTACCTCTGGAACTTTAGGTGCTGCAATTGAGGCTGCAAGCTTTGGAATTCCTACAATTGCTGTAAGTCAGCATGTATCAGATGATGACATCAAGTTTGATGAAGGGGAAGTTGAGATTGACTTTTCAGCATCTAAAAAGGTATTGCATAATCTTGTAAGAAAAGTAATCAAGGAAGGCTTTCCTAAGGGAATTGATATACTTAATCTTAATGTTCCTACCAATCCCGACTCTCTTGAGCCGGTTATAGCTCCTTTAGGCGATAGGATGTATTGGCCTGTTGTTGAAAAAAGACATGATCCTAGGGGAAGGCAATACTATTGGATTGATGGTGATGAATATGAGGGAAATCCGAAGGATTCTGATGCATATATTTTAGACTGTGAGAATCTGCCTACTTTAACTCCTTTGACATTGGATATGACTCATAATGTTGATTATTTGAGAGAATGGTATGGTTAGGTTTTGTTTATAATCTTTATTTAAGAATTTTACATATTTCCTTTGGCTTTTGAGGGATTATGATTTTTTTTATATTTTTTCATATTTTCTTAGGGGATTTGTATTTTTTTAAATTTATTTCATAATACACAAACAATATATAAGATAAATTACATAATAGAATTAATTATTATATTATAGTTAAAAAAACTATAGTTAAAAAATTATTATTGATTATTAAAAAATCATGGTTAAAGTCTTATGATTTATAATTTTTTAAAAAAAATTTGGAGATAAAATATGGCAATTAATCAACTTGAAGCTACATTACAAGCTGTAACTCATACATTAGCTAAATTAGAAAAAGAAGGATGTAGTGATGAAAAATTATTAAAAGAACTTAGAGCAGAAAGAGATAAACTTTTAAACGAATTAAACCTTAATTAAATAGATTTGATTTTTAGTTTATTTTTTTTTATTTTTTAATTAAGTTTATTATGGATTAAAAATATATTATTAGTACTAACTAAGAATTATATTATAAATTTATCATTTCGAGGTATTATAATGGCTAATGATAATTTTCAAGTAAACAGACAATTTGCTAGGTTTAAAGGCAAAGATGTACTCATTGGACTTAAAAACTGGGAAGAAGTTGAAGGAAAAATTATCACTATTGATAACTTTTTAAACTTAGTTTTAGACGATGGAAATGGTTTAAAAGTTATTAAAGGTGGAAAAATAGCATTTATTTCTATTAAAGAATAATTTTATTCTTTCTTTTTTTATCTATTTTTTATTAATTATCGCTTATTTTTCTTGTTTTTACATTTTTTAGTTTATTTTTTGTCTTGTTTTTATTTGTTCGTTATTTTTAGAACTTTTATTTTTCAGTTATTTTTTCATGTGTTTTTTGTGGTGATGTTTTATGACTTTCTTTTTTTTTATTAATGTGTGGATTTTAATAGTTTCTAACTGTAAACATCTTCTATGGTTTTTCTAACTGAGATATTTTCCATTGTTTTTCTAACTGCATGCATCTTCAATGGATTCTCTAATGGAATCAATGTCATTGCCTAACATGAGGGCTAAAAACATAGCTCCGCCTGCTCCAGCTCCTTCCTTGATATATCCTTCAGTATAGTTTTTAAGTCCTTCGACTTTGGAAATCTCAAAGTTAGGGTTTACTGCATTTACAGAGATTTCTCCTATTTGGGTAGTGATATTTAATATGTCTGCAGTTTCATCCTTAACTACAAAGGAAGTTGTAGCAAGACATGAGTTTGAAAAGTCAAAATCAGGGTCTAATGCCTTTGCAATTGCACAAACTGCAGTCAATTGTGTTCCTCCTGCTAACACTACCGGAACTTTTGCTCCCATAAGGACTCCTGCAACTGCTGGAAGCATAGGATCTCCTACAGCTGCTACAACATCAAATGGGTTATTGTTCTTGCTTGGTTTGAGTCCAGCATTCTTTAGGCCTTCGTCGACTATTTCATTTTTCATTTCGTGCGGGTTTGTGTTCATGCATCCGCTTACCTTTCCTTTAGCATCATATCCAAGACCCACCAATACTCCAAGTGCAGTGGTTGTTCCTGCAGGCAAGCTTTCTCCAATAACTATATAATCATGTTTTTCAGATAGGATTTCAGCAAGTGAGTATCCTTTTTCAAATAATTCCTCTGGATTTTCAACCCCTTTGCCTGTTCTTATGTCCTTTCCGTGCTTTCCATCGCTTATGTCAAACACGTCACTGTCAGCCTTGATTTCGCTTCCAGCATCAAGTACCATAACAGGGCAGTCGCATAATGCAAGTGAGCCTTTTGTAATCATGGATGGTGTAGGAGTTACAACTTCTCCAATAATGGTTTGTGGAATGTCTTTCATACATTTGACTTCTCCATCAAGTATTAGCTCTGCATCTCCTGCAGGAGTGTACTTGGTAAGTTCTGGTGTAGCTCCCGCTCCTGTAAGGCCAGGAATTTTAGAAGTTTCTGTTGTAGCTATTGTACAAATAAAAATAGGATTTTCTTTTTCTTTAAGTTCGCATACAAGCTTATCTGATCCGTAAGTTTTTAATCCTTCAATCATTTTATCATCTTTTTGTTTTTATCGATTAAATTAACTATAATTCATTAATTTAATGAAATCTGTTTTTTCATTTCTTTCATTCTTTTTTTATCAATTTAATCGAAAAATAATTCTTTTTAATATTATTTAATTCTATAAATATATTATTGATAAAAATTATATAAATGTATGTTAATAAATTATTAATTGTATTTAAGTTTTGATGATTGCTTTTAGTGGTGATTGTCATTTTATATTTAATAGTTATTTAATCGTATATTCAGATAGGTGTATTTAAAGTGATATCTTTAGGAATTGAAGGAACTGCAGAGAAGACAGGAATTGGGATTGTCGATAGTGATGGAAATGTTTTAGCTATGGCTGGAAAGCAATTGTATCCTGAAGTTGGAGGCATTCATCCACGTGAAGCTGCTGAACATCATGCTAAATGGATTCCACAGCTTATTCCACAGGCAATGGAAGAGGCAGGCCTTGACTATAAGGATATCGATTTCATCTCATTTTCTCAAGGTCCCGGACTTGGCCCTGCCCTTAGGATAGTGGCTAGTTCCGCTAGAAGTCTTGCACTTAGCCTTGGAATTCCTATTGTAGGTGTAAACCATTGTATTGGGCATGTTGAGATTGGAAAGCTTGATACAGGGGCAAGAAATCCTGTAACTCTATATGTTAGCGGTGGAAACAGTCAGGTCATTGCATATGAGTCTGGCAGATATCGTATCTTTGGAGAGACTTTAGATATAGCTATCGGTAATTGCCTTGATCAATTTGGCCGTGAGACCGGTCTTGGACATCCTGGAGGTCCTGTTGTAGAAAAACTTGCTAAGGAAGGCTCTTACATAGACTTGCCATATGTTGTTAAGGGAATGGACTTCTCATTTTCAGGTCTTCTTTCATCTGCATTAAGGGCTCATCAAAATGGCGCTCCAATTGAGGATGTCTGTTACAGCCTTCAGGAAACTGCATTTGCTATGCTTGTTGAAGTGACTGAACGTGCACTTGCTCACACTGAAAAGGATGAGGTATTATTGTGTGGTGGAGTTTCTGCAAATAGTCGCCTAAGGGATATGATGAAAATCATGGCTGAAGAACATTATGCTAAGTTTTATATGCCTGAAATGAAGTATTCTGGTGATAATGGTGTAATGATTGCTTGGTTAGGTCATTTGATGTATGAAAACTTCGGTCCTCTTGACATTAAGGATACTGGAATTATTCAAAGGTTTAGAACTGATGAAGTGGATGCCCCTTGGGTAGACAATAGGAAGGAACGGTTAAATCTTCCAGATGATTTGGCAGCTAAAGGTGCTGAATCTGACATTTACGCGGCTAAATGGCTTGGAAGAGATGCAATTGTAAAGCAAAGAGTTTCTAAGTCCTATAGGGTATCTGAGATTGATGATAAAATCAGAAGGCATAGGACTAAAAGTGAAGCTAAGATTCTATCTGATGTTAAAAGGACAGGTGTCAGGTCACCTATATTGTATGATGTTAATCTTGATGAAAAGTATATTGTTATGGAAAAGATTAATGGCTCTCTTGTTAAGGATATTATGCATACAATGGATTATGATGACAGGAAAGCATTATCTTATGCAATTGGCGAAAATATCAGATTGTTCCATGATGGGGATATAATTCATGGGGATTTGACTGGATCCAATATGATTTTGATGAATTATGATGAAGATGGAGACTTGGATTTCTCTAATGACTTGGCTATCTTTGACTTTGGTCTTGGAAAGTATTCTGACTTGATTGAGGATAAGGCAGCAGACCTTTTGGTTTTAAAGAAATCATTCCAAAGCATTGATTATGATATTGCAACAGAATGCTTTGATTGGATTTTAGAAGCTTATGGCTCAGATAAGATAAATGATAAAATCGAAGATATTCAAAGCAGAGGAAGATACACTCATTAATTGGGTATCTTTAATTTCTTTTTTTTTAGAATTTTTTTATTAAATTTATTCTTTTTATCTATTTTTTCATTTTTTCTATTTTTCTACTTTTTTAGAATATTTTTATTAAAATTTATTCTTTTTGTATATTTTTCTACTTTTTTAGAAGTTGTGTTCGGTTCTTTTTGAGTCTTTTTTAGATTTTTTTATATTTTTTTTTAAATTTTAACATTCAAGAAAATTATATAAAACTTTATATACTGAAATCACTTATTTATAATTAAAGGGGTGAATATATTGAACTTTAAAATTAAAATAATTCATGTTTTAGCAATATTTTTTATTCTTACAATGTTAATTTCAAGCGTTAGTGCTTTAGAGTTTGCTAAAGATTATAATTTGACTAGCGAGACCTTTAATAAGGATGAAATATGGAGCGGTGTAGGTATTCTTATAGACGTTCCTTCTACAAGCAAATTTACTTTGGCAGAAGAGTACTCTGGTCCTATTAAAAATGCTGAGGGCAAAGGAAATTTATCTGTTTTTATAAATCATGGAGAATATGCTGATGAAGTTTCTATGATGATTCTCGTTGAAAGTGACAATAATGATGGAACTCTTGGAACTGAGTTTATTCATGATTTGATGGCAGATTATAAGAAGATAGATTCAGAGAAGGGCATGACCATTTTAGAATTGGACAACTGTTCTGATATTTTATATGATTCTGAATCTAATGGCACTGATACAAACTCTTCTAATTCTACTGATGTGAATTCTTCTGCTTCTGTTGATTTGGATTTATCTGATGCCAATTCTCAGGATTCTGATGATTTGAATTTGTCTGATGTGAATTCTTCTGGTATTGATTATGTTGGCACTGATCAAATGTCTTATGCAGAGCCTGAAACTAAAGCACCTCAATATGCAATGGCATGTACCACTGAAGATGGAGCACATGCATTTATATTATTTGGAAATGAATTGGATTTAATGAAGGATATGTGTGAACAGTTCTATTTTGAAATGTAAACATAATCTTTTTCTTTTTTTTTATTATTTTTAGCATTTTTCATCTACTAATTATTTTTAGCATTTTTTCTTTTTTTGTTGAATTTCTTCTTTTTTACTTTTTTCCATTATGGGTAGATAAGTATATTAAAACATTTTCATATAATAAAAACTATGATAACATTTATAACTGGGAACAAACATAAAGTAATAGAAGCAGAGAATATTTTTCAAATTTTTGGAGTTAAACTCGAGCATATTGACTTAGGTTACATGGAACCTCAAGGAACTCTTGAAGATGTGGCCAAGTTTGGTGCAAAATATGCTTGCCAAGAATTAAATAGACCTGCGATTGTGGAAGATGCTGGTTTATTCATTAAAGCTTTAAACGGTTTTCCAGGAACTTATTCATCATATGTGCAAGATTCACTAGGGAATCAAAATATATTAAAGCTTATGGAAGGAATTGACGATAGATACGCTGAATTCAGGTCAGTTATTGGGTATTGCGCTCCCAATTCTGAGCCCAAGGTCTTTTTAGGGCGTGTCAAAGGTCAAATCGCTCATGAAGAAAGAGGTAATCTTGGTTTTGCTTATGATCCACTATTTTTAGTGCCTGAGGTAGGTAAAACCTTCGGAGAACTTACTACTGAAGAGAAAAATCAGTTTTCACATAGAAGAAACTCTTTAGAAAAATTTATCAATTGGTATGTAAGCCAAGATGATGAATGATTTTTAAATCTTTTTAGACTTTTCTTAGACAATGTAATCGAAGATTTTTAAAGGCTTTTCTATCCTGCAGTTCTGTATTGCAGTCTGGATTGGTTTAAAGCGTGCTTAATCTATGGTTATATCATAGTCTATGGCATGTTTTATTTTTAAGAGCTAATATTTATTGTGCAAATTAAAGTCTGATTGAATTTTAAAATGCTTTCTAATCGGTTTTATCAATTGAATTTTTTTTGAGTGTTTAAAAAGACCTTACTATAAATAATCAAAAAACTTATTGGAGAGGATATTTATGGCAAGACCAGATTGGATTATGTATTCTAATGAAGAAATCGAAGAATTTATTGTTAAATTTAAAAGAGAAGGTAAATCTGCAAGTGAAATCGGTGTAATCTTAAGAGATCAATACGGAATTCCTAGTGTAAAGGAAGTAACCGGTGAAAAAATCACTGAAATCTTAAGAAAAAACGGACAAGCTGATGACTATCCTGAAGATTTAATGAACTTAATCAGAAGAGCAGTAAATATCAGAGATCACTTAGAAGAAAACCCAAAAGACCTTCATGGTAGAAGAGGTTTAACTATCATTGAATCTAGAATTCGTAGATTAGGTAAATACTATGCACAAAATGGCCAATTACCAGAAGGATGGAGATACGATCCAACAAAAGCAGCACTTCTCGTCAAATAAGTCTAGTGAAGAAGAGAATGCCTTATTATATAGGGCAGGTGTTGCATGTGATATGCTTAAGAAGCATATCGAAAATGAAGACATTATAAGAATAATTTCTCATAATGATGCTGATGGACTTTCAGCAGCAGGTGTTATAGCAAATGCTATAAAAGAAGAAGGCGGACAGTTTCATGTAACTATTGTTCCTCGCCTTAAGGCTGATGTAATTAGAGATGTATCTAAGGAAAAATATGAATTGTATGTTTTCTCAGATATGGGAAGCGCTTGCATTAAGCAGCTAAACCGTCTGAAATCAGATGTAATTGTGGCTGACCATCACCAACCAAGTGAGCATACTCCTAAAGACAATCTTATTCATGTGAATCCTCATTTATTTGGAATTGACGGCAGTCGTCACATAAGTGGTGCAGGATCTAGCTATTTGGTAGTTAGAAACATGAATAAAAAGCATTTGGCTTATATGGCTCTTATTGGTGCTTTTGGTGATATGCAATGTTCCAACAGATTCACTGGTGTTAATCAGTTAATATTGAAGGACGGGCAAGAAGCTGGAAACTTAGAACTTCATGAGGATTTAAAAATTGTTTCTAAGGCTCAAGAACCTTTATTCAAGTCAATTGCCTATACATTAAATCCTGCTTTGCCAGGATTGACTGGAAGGCTAGACAATGCTCAAGAGCTCCTTGAAGAGATGGGAGTATCTTATGGTCTTAGTTTCCTTGACCTCGAAGATGAGGAAAAGGATGTTGTTAAGGATGAGCTCGTAAAGGTCAATCCAAAAATATTTGGAGATGTCTACAGTGTTCCAAGTGAACATCCTGTTTTAAGGGACTTGGAAGAATATTCATCAATTTTAGATGCTTGTGGGAAGAATAAGGAATATGGCTTGGCTCTTAGCATTATCTTAGGCGAAAGAGAAAAGTCTCTTGATGAAGCTTTAAAACTTCAAAAACGCTATAGGGAAGACCTTACTAAAGGATTTGATTGGATAAGCCGTGAAGGCGCTCAACAATTAAATAGCATCCAATACCTTTATAGTGAAGATAAAGTTTTAAAAAGCATTATGGGTACAATTGCAGGTGTAGGAATGTCTGCTCAAATCTTAAGTGATGAAAAGCCAGTGATTGGTCTATCAAGACTTCATAAAGATATTAAAGTCTCTGGTAGGGCAACTAGGCCACTTGTTGAACGTGGAGTTAATTTAGGAAAAGCGTTATCTGATGCTTCCCTTAACTTCGGCGGACAAGGCGGTGGGCATGACATTGCAGCTGGTGCTATGATACCTTATGAGGCTAAGGATAATTTCTTGCATTTGGTTGATCAAATTATTGAGCATCAATTGAATGGCTAAGTTTATTCTTAGCTATTTTCTTTTTTATCTTTATTTTTAGAGTTTTAATCTTTTTTTAGTGTTTTGTTTTTATTTTGTTGTTTTTTTTCTGTTTTTGGGTTTTTATTTCGTTTTTATTTTTGTTTGTTAATTTTTTTGTTTTTATTTTTATTATAATTATATCTAATTCTATTTTTTTAATAAAGTATTTTATAAGTAAGTTACATAAATAATAATGTTTGATGATTATTTAATTAAATCATTTGTTTTTATTAATTTTCATTATAATTTTTAATTTTGTTATTAATTTTTATTATTTATTGGATGGTATCATATGAATATAGATAAGTTAGTCGGTCATACTCCAATGATAAAGATTGATTATGAGTATGAAGGAAAAAAAGGAAGCATATATTCTAAAATTGAATATTATAACTATTCTGGAAGTATTAAAGATAGAATAGCATTATACATTATTGAAAAAGAAAAAGAACGAGGTAATTTAAAGGATGGTCAGCCTATTATTGAGGTTACCAGTGGTAATACAGGTATTGCTTTCAGTGCTATAGGTGCGCTTTTTGGCCATGATGTTCATATATTCATGCCTGATTGGGTGTCTCTTGAGAGAAGACAGCTTATTCAAATGTATGGGGCTCATGTTCATCTTGTATCTAGAGAAGAAGGAGGTTTCAAAAGAGCTCTTGAAATGGTGGAAGATTTTGCTGAGGAGATTGGCGCATATAAGCCTAAACAATTTGACAATGAATTGAATCTTGAAGCACAATATAACACTACAGGTCAAGAGATAGTCGATGAGCTTCCTGATGTAAACGCTTTTGTTTCAGGCATTGGAACTGGCGGAACCCTTATGGGTGTTGGAAAAAGATTAAAGGATCATAATCCTGACGCTAAGGTCTTTGCATTAGAGCCAAGCACATTATCCATTCTTAAGATGGGGATGGATGAGGGAAGTCATATGATTGAAGGAATTGGCGACGATTTCATTCCTGGAATCGTTAATGAGGACTTGATTGATGATATAGTCTTAATCGAAGATGTTGATGCTATTAACATGTCTAAAAGGATTGCTCAAGAGTTTGGTTTAGGAATTGGAATTTCCAGTGGTGCAAACTTCTTGGCAAGTGTATTGATGGACAATGATGACTTGAAGATAGCTACTGTCTTCCCAGATGATAATAAAAAGTATATTACTACTAAATTGTCTGAACCAATTGACGATGATCCTAAATTATATTCAAATAAGATTAAATTACTAGATTTTGAAGTAATTTCATAATTTACTTCATCTCTTATTTTTTACTTTTTTTATTTTTTTATTCCATTTTTTTTTAATATTTAAAATCTATTTTTTTATCTTTTATTTTTTTAGTACTTTTTATATTTAAAGTAAAGAATATTTAAAATAAGTTATATCTATCTTAAAATAAGTTATATCTATCTTAAAATAAGTTATATCTATCTTAAAATAAGTTATATCTATCTTA
>ONYG01000111.1 GCA_900321995.1 uncultured Methanobrevibacter sp.
TCATACAATTTATTAACCACTTCTAAAGCCTTATTAAATGGCTGCATACCTGAAGTTAAAAGAACCACCTTTAAAACATCCATCATTTCATCACGGCTAATGTCAATTTCCTTTTTAGCTTTAGAAACCTGCTTCAAGAAGGAAGAGCTTTCAGGTTTAGTTGCTGAGATTGCAATAGCTATTAACTTTTGAGTCCTGTAATCCAAAGTTTTGGCATTCCAAACATTCTTATCCAAATTTTCAATGGAATCGTACAGTTCAGAATCTTCTTCTTTAATTCTGCGAATGCCTTTACCGTAAAATACCTTATCACCCATAATTTTACACCTAAAAAAATAATAAACTATTATATTACTCTTCAAAAACTTTATTAGCAATTTGCAAGGCCTTGTTGAATGGTTGCATGCCTGAAGTCAACAATACAACTTTCAAAACATCTACAACTTCATCACGAGTGACTCCCAATTCCTTTTTAGCACTCATGATTTGCTTTTCAGTTGCACGACTGTCTGCATTGGAAGCAGCAATTCCAATAGCTATTAACTTTTGAGTCTTATAATCTAATGCCTTTCCATTCCATACAGCATCATTTAAAGCAACAATAGCTTGGTATAAATCCAAATTTTCCTCTTTTAATTTTCCCATACCTTTTCCATAAAATACTTCTTTTTTCATTTTAAAAACTCCAAAAAACGTTATGATTAAAAAAAATAATCATAATTATAATAATGTTTCTTTTGAAAAATATTTAATGCTTTTGTCACTAAATGATGATAAAAAGTAAAATTAAGGTTGACAAACCTTACAAGGCTCGTAACCTTGGCTGATTGCATCAGACCTACTTTTGAAAGTGACCTTGTTTTTCTCAGAGATCTTCTTTCCCCATCTGCATGTAGTGTAATGGAACTTATGGCTGTTTGCACTTGCTATATAAGATCCAGAGCCTGAACTGGATGAAGAGCTTCCACTGCTTGAAGAACTGTATGAACTTACATACTTTGAGTATCCATCTGAATTAGGGGTCCAATCATATGGATAAAACTCACTTGGAGGCATATACATGACTTCAGCAAGCCCTTCCCTTAAAAGCATTTCATTTAGGTTCTTGCCGTCCACAATGACAACAGCCAAATATCTGCCATACTTATCAGTGTTCTTTGAATCATCAATATCCAAGCTTACCTCCTTATTCAAGCATAATTTCTGAACAAAACGTTTAGAGCAAATATAACCTTCAACTCCTCTTTCAGGAGTGTTTACCCCTACAAAACGCACCTTTCCAAGCCCATCCACTTCAATGGTATCTCCATCAGTTACATAAGTACATAATCCAGTGAATTCCCCTTGGCAATCAGTATCATCAAACTTGCTTAGGATATCATCATTTGACAAATCAGAATATTTTGAGTAAGGTATGTCATGAGTGAATCCAGTTCCAGTATAAGCTGATCCTGCAGATAAAATAGAAAATCCTAAAATTAGGATAATTAGCAAAATTAATAAATTCCTACCTTTTAACTTCATATTAATCCCCCCTTTATTCAAATAAATGAAAATAAATTTATTTTAAAATAATTAATACTATTATATTATTGGAAATATATAAAACTTATCTTTAAATGAAAAAGCAAAAGAATTGAATAAAAAAGGAATAAAATAAAAAAGAATTTAAAAAATAAAATTAAATAAAAAAAGGAAAAAAATAAAATTAAATAAAAAAAAGGAATAAAATAAAAAAGAATTTAAAAAATAAATTAAAAAGATAAGTTTAGTGTTGAAAATGAAGATGCCTGAAAAGATTGATACTATAATGTTTGCACCTTGTGGAATGAATTGCAAGTTATGCATAAAACATTTATCCGAAAGCAACTCATGCCCTGGATGCCTTATTGATAGTCCCAATAAGACCAAGAATGCATTGAAATGCAAAATAAAAAAATGTCTTGAAACAAAAAGAGTCAAATATTGTGGCAGATGCAGTGAATTTCCTTGCAAACTCATTAAAAAGCAAGACAAGAATTATAAGAAGAGATACAATTTTTCCACATTAGACAATGCAAAAAGAATCACTTACACTGGAATAAATAAGATAATGTTGGAAGACAGCATTAACTGGAAGTGTGAGTCTTGCGGAGGAATCATAAGCATTCAGGAGCATGTCTGCAGCGAA
>ONYG01000052.1 GCA_900321995.1 uncultured Methanobrevibacter sp.
AAAAGACACCACTTAGCAAAATTATTAACAAAGAACGAAGATGATGAAGACTTTGAGGTATCAGACTTAAGATATGCTATGGAAGAATTAGGTCCTGCATTCATTAAATTAGGTCAACTATTGGCTACAAGACCGGATATGGTAGGTAATGAAATTGCAGACGATTTAAAAATGCTTAGGGACAATACTCCTGTAACTCCTTTTGAAGAAATGAGAGAAGTCATTGAAGGAGAACTCGGAAAACCATTGGAAGAAGTATATTCCGAGTTTAATGAAGAGCCACTCGGTTCAGCTTCAATTGGCCAAGTTTATAAAGCAACCTTAAAAGAAAATGGCATGGAAGTTGCTGTTAAAGTTCAAAAGCCCGGAATCTACGATGTCATTGTACCTGATGTAAAAATTTTAAACAACTTAGCTGGAACTGTTGATAAGCATGTTTCAGGATCTAGAACATATAACCTACCTGCAATGGCTCAGGAATTTGAAAGATCAATATTCAAAGAACTTGACTACATGGAAGAAGTTAGGAATATTGGCAAAATCACAAAAAACTTTGAAGAAGTGGATTACATTAAAATCCCAGAAGTATATCCTGAATTGTGTAGTAACAAACTCATTACCATGGAACTTATCGATGGATATGAAGTTACTGACTTATTTGACAATGAAATCGAAGGTATCAACAACACTGAAATTGCTCAATATGGAACCCAATCATACTTAAAACAAGTATTGCTCGATGGATTCTTCCATGCAGACCCACACCCAGGTAATTTATTCGTAACTAAATATGCAAAGCTTTGTTACATTGATTTTGGTATGATGGGAGTTGTAAATGATACTTTCAGATCCAACTTTGCCCAATTGATTTTACTTTTATTGGATGGAAATTCACATCACTTGATTAATCAATTGCTTTACATGAATATCATCACTCCAGAACAGAACACCGATGAATTCAAAATGGATGTAGATGATTTGCTAAATACTTATATTGGCGTTGATTTAGACCAAATGGATGGCATATTTGACAATTTAATGAATGTTATGATTAAACACAATATAATTCTTCCGAGAGAATTCGTAATGATTGGAAGAGGACTATTGCTCATCGAAGATGCTGGAGACAGATTGGACCCACACTTCAATCTTACTGCAGAACTTGAAAAATTCGCAAAAAAGATGATTAAAACCAAATTCGAACCAGGAAACCTTGTAGGCGGAGGATTCAACTACATCGTAGAAATTGAACATTTATTAAAAGATTTACCAGACAGACTTAACAGCACTCTTAATAAATTGGAAAAGGGCGAATTGGAACTTAATATGAACCACACAGGATTGGATGAATTGAAAGATCAATTATCCATTTCATTAATCATTTCTGCATTGCTTATTGGTTCATCCATTGCTATTTTAGCAGATAAAGGACCAAAAGTCTGGGACATTTCAGCTATTGGATTCTTTGGATTCATAATCAGTGCAATTCTTGGAATATATATCATATACAAGTTCTTAGGTAAGAAATAGGTAATCAGATTCAACAAATAAAAAAAATACAAAATTAAATAAGAGGTGTAAAAATGTATAAAAAAGTGATGGCAATCCTAATATTTGCTTTTTTAATTATAGGCGCTGTCAATGCAGCAGACTTTAAAATCAATGATGGTTTTGATGTTGTAAACGAGTATTATTCCACAAATGAGAATACTAATACTAGTTTATATATTTGGGATTATGATGACGAAAGCATTCAAGAATATTATTTGAAAAATTATACTGATTACTCCATAGTTCTAGGAGATAATAATACCTATAATACCACTTATCATGGAAGTAGTGGAATAGAAGATACTCTTTCCTTTGTAAGTTCTGGAAATATCACTATGGAATTCAGTGTTTTAGAAATAGCTGAAGTTGATGGGAAAAAGTACATCTTTAGGGTTTCTAAGGAAAAGGGAACTCCAGAGGATTGGAAATACTGTTATGATGAATTGATGAAATTCAATGCAAACAATAACATAGTCCCTATTGCAGATGCAATATAAAATTGTTTTTAGGAAAAATTCTTTTTTCCTATTTTCTTTTTTTAAACTTTTTTTGAGAAAATTAATGAAAATATACACAATTTACTCTTTTTAAAAATTAATTTAACTTATCTAAATAAGAAATAAATCTTAAATTAAACTTTTTTTAGTAAAATACTAATTTTTTATCCGAATTTTACAATTTAAAGATGTAAGTAAGCACTTGCATTCGAAAATATTTATATATACAGTTTAATAA
>ONYG01000016.1 GCA_900321995.1 uncultured Methanobrevibacter sp.
TACAACAACCTCATCCTTAGGAACAATATCTAAATCAGCATTTGAAACTCCTGGAGAAAATACAGAATTGGTCTTTAAGTCGAAATCTATTTCCACAACATGAATGCCAAGCTCTGCAAGTCTTCTTCCACCTTCCAAGTTAAGAGTGTATAAACCGATATCCCTATTTAAAAGAGCTATCTGTTTTCCATCACTATAGACATTTCTATGATATCTTCCTTTAGCTACAACATCATCAGTGATTATCTTATAGGCTTCAGGGCCAAATTGGTATTTGGCAATAGACCTCAATTCATTTAAAACCTTATCCCTATGCTTTACCTTAGAATACTTCTTAAGCTCTTCTCTTAAGTGATAAATTGAATCAGGAGAAGTAGGACGACCATCTTGACAGACAAAAGTACAATTATCCAAATATTCACGACAAACCTCTTCATATCCTCCATGAACATTTGCAATAACTGGCTTATCCCCAACATAGTCCCTTAATAATTCTCCAGACAATCTTACCTCGTCTGAACTCCAGTCTCCAGAGACTGTAACATCATAGGACTGAATTGGAAATGTATTTTCCATTTCACGAGGACAAATACCAAATGGAGAGGTAACTATTACTTCCTGATATCCTTTAGTTGCTCTTCTAAAACGCTGATGAGACTGTGAATTAGAATAAGGCTTTTTCATACTGCATGGAAGCGCTACAATAACATCACCTATTGGCTCCATCATAGCCATTCTTTCTCTCCAACGAACTACTTCTGGCCTGTATAAAGACTCATCAACTGTACAAATAACTTTCATGTTTTTCCTCGTAAAATTATAAGATTAAAAATAAATTGCAATATTAAAAATTATATTAGATTATAATTAAATTATAAAATATAATATTATATGAATAAGAATATATTAACTGATTCTTTCAATAATTATTGTATAAATATTTAATTTATTAAATAAATAGTTAATTAAAATTAAATAAATAGTTAATTAAAATTTAAGAAATTCAAAAATTAATCGAAACGACCTAGCAATTCCTCATGAATTTCCTTGATTCTTTCAATTGAGGGATGATTCTCACCTAACTTTCTTTTCCATTTATTTATAGTGAAATCAACATCAACCTCATCTGCACCATTAAATAAATTATCTGCATGGGAAACTATTTTTTCTTCAAGGGTTTGTGGAGTGTAATCCTTTATAGGAAGCCCTAATTCCTTAGCATCTTCCTCATTAAGACCAGTTCCAATATGCCTTTCAACAATATTGATTATATCCTCATCAAATCCTCTTTCCTTAAGTATTTGAGCACCAATTACAGCATGTTCAATAGAATTGGTTTTGGATCTTCCTATATCATGCAATAGGCCACCAACCCTTACAAGTTCCATATCAACATCATCAAAATTAGAGGCGATTTCACATGCCTTTCTTGAAACACCTTTAGAATGCTCAATTACCCATTCAGGACAATTCAATTCCTTTAATAGTTTTATCTCTTCATCCATAGAACCACAGATTCAATAAATTTAATCTAAATCATAAATAAGGATTTAATACAAATAAAAATACATTAATTAAATCACCAAATGTTAATTCAAATATTAATTTTATTCAAATAATAATTTTAAAAAAAGTAAAATAGATTATAAATTCAATAAGAATTTAAAAAAGAAATTAAAAATAGAAAAAAAGAAACAATAAATAAAAAAGACTTATTCAAAGTCTTTCATCATTGCTTCACGTTCTTTATCTTCTTCTTCTAACATTTCTAATAATTCATCCCAGGATTCTAAAGATTCTTTTGCAGCTTGTTCAGATAACTTTTCAATAGCATATCCTGCATGAATAAGAACATAATCGCCAATTTCTACATCTGGAAGGAGATCTAATTTAGCATTTTGTCTGACTCCTCCAAAGTCTGCAGCACAAATGTTAGATTCAGTATCAATTTCTACAATTTTAGCTGGTGCAGCAATACACATAACATCATTCTCCTTTAAGTTTTTTAATAAAAATTATTAGTTAAATAGTATAATTATGATTTTTTCAAATGAATTTTTAATCAACAATCATAATTAAAATCAATTTATTTATAATTAATTTATTAGTTCTTACATTATATAAATATTTTTATTGTATAAAACAAATAATTTATAATATATTGAACATAACTTAGTATAATAAACTATAAGCATAAGAAAAACAATTTATTAACATATTAAATATTAATTAAAGGGATTAAAATGACTGAAATTAAGAAATTTAAAAATATAGTTATTGGAGCAGGCCCTGCAGGCAGATTAGGCTCATTTGAACTAGGAAAACTTGGTGAAGAAACCCTTCTTGTTGAAAGAAAACATATTGCAGGAACCTGTTTAAATGAAGGATGTATGGTCGTTTGTGCATTAACAGACATTAGTCGCTTTTTAAGAAACTACAAAAGATTTAGCGAAATAGGATTCATTAATGGAAACATCTCCCTTGACTATAAGGAAGCTTGTAACAATGTGAAAAAAACTCAATCCATTCTTAGAAAATTAAATCAAGAGGAAAACGAAAGCGTAAACAATGAAGTCATTTATGGAGATGCAGTCATTGAAGCAGAAGACAATAAGATTATTGTAAAGGTTAAAATCGACAAGGAATATCCTCTCCAAAAGGACGCTCTTAAAGAAAGCGATGAGGAATATGCGATTTTTGAAGCGGAAAACCTATTGGTAGCCACTGGAGCAAGGCCATTTATTCCAGATATCCCTGGAAAGGAATATGCTTTAGTAAGTAGTGATGTTCTTAATTTAGAAGAGGTTCCTGAAAAGCTAAACATAGTTGGAGGAGGAATTATCGCTACAGAACTTTCAAACATATTCTCAAGCTTTGGAAGCCAAGTTAAAATCATTGCAAGGTCTAAAATCCTTAAGGATCTAGAGAAAGAAATCAAGGATTATGTAGTAAACGATCTCCTTGAAGAGGTAGAAATCTTAGAGGACACAAATATAAAGGAAATAAAGGAAAACTCTATAATAACTGATAAAGGCGAGTTTGAAGGAAAAACCTTAATAGCTACAGGCAGAATCCCTAATTCCGAAATCCTTGAAGGAATTGTAGAACTGGATGAAAAAGGATATGTTAAAGTAAACGAATTCTTACAAACTTCCAACCCTAACATCTACTCTGCAGGAGATGTGACTGGAGGAGTGAACTTAACTCCTGTTGCAAGAAAAGAGGGAATAGCTGCAGCAAGAAATATGGCAGGATACTTAAATAAAGTTGAAGATGTTGTAGTTCCTCAATCATTAACCTTGGATATGGATGTTAGCTTCACTCAAAGGTTAGACAAGGACAGGGATAGCGAAAACATAGAAGATGTAGTGATTCCAGGTTTAGCTGGACCTCATGCATTCTGGAGAATCTTAAATGGAGGAACAGGACTTACTAAAGTTTCATTGAATAGTGAAACTGAAGAAGTTGAAAGAGTTAGTTCAATATCACCATCTTCAATTGATGATACTGCATATCTTGCATTCCTAATGAATATGGGAATAAAAAAAGAAGCATTTGACGACTTTTTAGAAGTTCATCCATCAACTGATGCATATTATAAGATCTTAAAGATAATGTAAAAAAAGAACTGCTATAAAATTTTAAAGAAAATAAAAACTATTAAAAAGTTTAAATAAAATATAAAAAAAGAATTAAGGGATAAAATACTTTTATTTTATCCTAATTACTTATTTTAAAAAAAATATAATAAAAAAGATTATTTTAAAAAATGAAAAAAGTTGTAAATTAATCAACTTATTTTAACCAATTTACAAAGACATCGCTACGTGGGTTTGGTTCGTTTTCTTCAACCTTATAACCTAATGAAACACCATATAAAGGAGTGTATCCTTCAGGAATATGGAGTTTTTTCAAGTTTTCTTCAATGCTAAAGTAAACTGCAACAAGGCCTAACCAACAGGATCCAATGTCTAATCCTTCAGCTGCAAGAAGCATGTTTTCAATAGCTGCAGAACAGTCTGCTTGCATATTGGTAGCATCTGATTTAGCTGATACAAAAACAACTGTTGGAGCATTGTGCATTACATTTACGCCAGAGTTAGCAATTGCTTCAAGGACCTCATCGCCAGAATTCTTTAAAATACTGTGTACAGAAGCATTAATGTCTTCAAGAATTTCCTTGTTTTGAACAACAGTGAAATGCCATGGAGCTTCTCCTCTTGCAGTAGGAGCCATAATAGCTGCACTTAATATTTTTTCAATATCTTCATCGTTAATTTGCTCATCCTTATAAGCCCTTACACTTCTCCTATTTTTAATTACATCAAATACATCAGCCATAAAAATACCTCGCTATAAAAATAAATAATAAATAAATAGATAAATAAGAATAAATTAAACTAAAATTTAATTTAATCTTCTTAAATCTGCACGTTTAGTTCTACTGTCTTTTTCAACAACTCTTTCTAAATTCGGAGAGTATGGATTATACAATAATCTTCTAAATCCAAGCAAAATAAATAATTCGTTATCAATTTCATACTGATTAGATTTAAGGACGATTTTCCTTAATAAGTCTCCTAAACCTCCGCCAGTTAAGACATCCATAAATAAATCACCGAAAGTAGGATTTGGAATATGCAATTTATTTATAAGGAATCTTGATAGGTTATACCTTCTTAAGTATGCAATTACTCCAGTGGTTACAATGAATAATATTAATGTTCCAAAGAATCCGCCTAAAATATAGAATGAAATACCTAAAGCCATAGCAAAAGTGTGGTTACCCACTTCACCCATCATAATCTTTCCAGCGAAATCCAAAGGACAATAAGCTATACAAGTAACTAATGTAAGCAATGGAACATAATATGCAGGTATCTCATTAACAGGACCTACTCCTAAGATTAAAACCACTAAAAGTGTAAAGAAACTCATTATGATTGTTACGCTTGCTGCAGTTCCAGGCTGCATATCTGCAATATTCATTGGCTGAATCATAAGAGCAAGTAAAATGGATGAGATTCCCATAATAGGATATCCTAATCCAATTACAGAAAGCATACCGATTCCTCTTACAAGTTGGCCAATTTCAATAGGCAAATTATTGATCCTTCTTCTGCCCACTATATCATCTATTAAAGCGCATAAACCCATAACAAGCACAAGATTATTAAATCCGCTTGGCAAAAACAGACTGATTAAAATGAAAGGAATTATCCCAATAGCTCTAGGAGTTCCTCCCCTTACTGTTTCATATAGATTACCCATATATCCACGTTTTCCAAAGAAACGGAAGAGTATATTCAATACTCCAGTTCCTATAAAACATAATATGAATACAACTAATAATTCTATAAACATGTTAATAATCCTTTAAGTCAATAATAAAAATTCAATTTGTAAATATTTATATAATTCTCTTGAAAACCTTATTGATTATGAATTTTAAATAAAAATTTTCAAAGTATAATATTATTTATAAATTATTATATAAATCTTTATTTAAAAACAATACCTCTCTAAGTATTAAAATAATATTGACTAGTTAAAAAATCAGTTAAATTAATTGATAATAATAAAATAAAATTAATAAAAAAAATTAGTTAAAAAATTTAAAAAAAAAGAGTTTAGGGAGAATTTTTAAGAAATGGCATATCTCAATATAGCAGCCATTCCACCTAATGCTTCAAGCTGTTTTCCGCCTTCGTGTTCACTGCTTATTACCAAAACCTCACCAGACATGTTTTCAACCATATCCATTGAATTTTCAAGGTCTTCGCTTCTGACAATCTTATCTAAGACAATCAATTTTTCAATAGCTCCCAAATTAATAGCATTTTGAACTTCTTTTTTACCATAAACAACAAGGGGAGAGTTTTTAGCAATTTCCTGAAGAATATTCTCGATTGCAGATATTTCAAATGCAACCCTATTTTCAGTTGATAGCTTCTCTACAATTCCTTTCTTTAAGACCTCATGAATTCCTACACGGCCACCCGATCCAGTAGATTCGATAATAGTATTTTTTGCAATGTCCTTATGCTTGGATTCTAAATACTTATAGAAATCGTTCTTAAAGAATCCTGGACCTGCAAGAATAATTGTGTGAACATTTTCAAACTTATTGATATAATCCACAATATTTTGGTAGAACTTTTCAATGTTTTTCTTACGGTTCTTGTCAATTATGCGTTTTCCAGAGACATTTCCCATTACAGGACCATAATATTCAATTCCATACTGTCTCATCAATCCAAAGTCTGCAACATCATCTTCTATTACGACAATCATAGCAGACAGTTTTTTAGATGCTTCAATAGCTTGATTAATACGATTTATAGCATAATGAGACCATTTTTCCTTTTTAATAGTTAATCTATTATTCAACTTAGCTTCAATTGTATGATGGTCTCCCATTGCAATATACTCTTCAGGACCGCTTATTATAGTTCCAGATATTCTTAATTTACCAGTGAAGATGTGAAAGCTTACCTTTTCAACAGAAATTCCTAAAGTGAATGTTTTTTTAACTCCAGCATTGTTTCTCACAGATTCTCCATTATCCTGGATTCTACGAGTGGTTTTAGAATATACTTTATCCCCTTCAGCAATAATATGAGACAAATGCCATAAATCATCTAAAGTTTCTGGAAAAACCTTAACAATTCCATTGCTTTGATCCTCTTCAATAATCTTCATTAAAACACCTTAACCAGTAACAAATAATCAAAATAAAAATCTCTCTTTAAATAATGAATAAAATAATTCCTAAAAAGAATAAAAAATATATCTTTCCTTAAATAATTCATGAAAAATAATTAATCATAAAAATTATATAAATTATAACAATATAAAATATGATTATAGTTTATATAAAATTAACCGATGATAATATAAAAAGTTTTTGTTTATTGATAATGCTTATCCTAATAGGAATAAAGCACTAAACAATCAATAATTATCAATTTTATCCTAATAGGAATAAAGCACTAAACAATCAATAATTATCATAATAGAACAATAAAAACATTTAAATAACTATAAAGGAGAAACACAATGAAAGTGGCAATTATTGGGGGAACCAGAGGTTTAGGAAAAACATTGGCCTGGTACTTAAATGAAGATAATTTTGATGTGACAATAACCGGAAGGGATACTGCTGTAGGAAATGCAGTAAGTGAAGAGTTAGGAGTCAAATATTCTAACAACAATAGGAAAATTGTTCAAAACAGTGACATTGTCATAATATCTGTTCCAATTTCAAGTACTGAAGGAGTCATTGAAGACCTTGCGCCATTTATGAAAGACGGATCATTAATGTTAGATGTGACATCTGTCAAGGAAGGCCCAAGCTACAGAATGAAGGAGAATCTAAGCGATTCTGTTGAATTTATTCCTACCCACCCAGTATTTGGTCCAAGAACCAGCGATTTAAGAGGACAAATAATCGTTTTAACCCCATTAATGAAAGGAAAATGGTATGATAGAGTATACAAATTCCTTGAAAATAAAGGAATGAGAATAATTGAAACCACACCAGAGCATCATGATGACATGATGGCTGTCGTCCAGGTTTTAACCCACTTTTCATATATTTCAACTGCTGCAGCCATTGAAAAGCTACAAGTCAATATAAAGGATACAGAAGACTATGAAAGTCCTATTTACAACTTAATGATCGATACAATAGCCCGTATTGTATCCCAAAACCCATATCTTACATACTCTATCCAACATGAGAATAAGAGAGGGGAAAAAATCAGACAAGCATTATTTGATGCAATGTCTGAACTAAAGGAAGCGCTAACAAATGAAGACGAGGATAAATTCGTCGAAATTGCAGTTAGGGCAACAAAGCATATGGGAGATATCCAAGCGGCATTAGGTAGAAGTGACAAGGCTGTAAACTCAATCACCCAAGAGATAAACACTCTCCAAAAATCAGTTGGATGCGAAATGGGACTAAGGCATATCTATTCTGGCCAAATTCATGTAGGTGTCCTTGAAGAAATCGATTTGGACTTTGTTTACCTAAGGGACATGAACAAAAAGCTTAAAAGACTAAAAATGTCTAACATTGAAATTTTAAACGAAAAGGAATTATACAACTGGAAAGTCAATAATCAAAAAATATATAAATATGACATCAGTTGCATTTTCAATAAGAATTCAAGCCCTCACATAATTAAAGACACCTTGAAAGAAGTGAAAGACCTTGTGGACATCGAAATAACCGACATTTACAAAGGAAGCCCTATAAAAGAAAATGAAGTCAGTTATACCTTCAAAATACAATCTTTAAGCAAAGAATCAATTGAA
>ONYG01000033.1 GCA_900321995.1 uncultured Methanobrevibacter sp.
AACATTTTAACAGCATTATTATGTAACTATTGTGCTTCATCTACATCAAATATTAACTAACCATTTTTATCTAATGGCATTTTTTGAATAATAATTTTTAAAAGTCTTTGAGCCATTTTCTTACGATCCAGGTCTTGAGCAGCGTCTAAGTCTATAATGGCAGGAATAACTGAAATAAATGCTGGAAAATCCTACTCGTTAATATTAAATTTAACAGCCGCCCTTGGATCTAATACATACCACCCTTGGGAATCACCAGAAAACATTGGAGGCAATTTCCCTTGCTTATATAATCTATATCCATTTTTAAAATCTTTTGGAAATAAATTAAGAATTTTAGACCTTAAACCATCATCTTTAAATTTATCGTCAAAATATCTCATGTTAAATTCAACTACGGCTCTATTATTTACTTTAAACCTGGATCTACAATACGCAGGATCTAACTCTTGAACATTAATTCTACTTGTACCAGGAATTAAATATCCATAATAGCATCCATGTCTAATAACTTTTAAGGCAACCTAGCCGCAAAACTTTTTAATCTAAAAAGACTCGCAATATTTTAACACTTTAAAAAAATTTAAAAACTGTTTTTTCCGCTATTTTTTCTAATTCTAAGTATCTTGATTTCCAAGTCCTGAGTCGCTCTAAATTAAACCTTCACAATAACCAATATAAGGAGTAATAAACCAGTCATATTTATACAAATAAGCCATGTATCTACAGAGTCTTGCATAAATACCGCTTGTTTTATAAAAGAAGTTGGAAATATCTCTCATTTTATTAATATCACCAAAAGTTATTGCTCTTAATACTTCTTTTTTATCTCCTAAATTTGGGTTTAAACGCCTAAATTCTCCTAATGATAGTACTGCATCATCTAATGTTTTGATACCAATTTTTATCTTTGAAAAGTCTGTTGGAGTATATTCTTCGCTAATATCGTTTGCAAGAGTTATTTTAAAACCCTTTTTCTTAATTTCAGCTTTTCTATCTATCAATAAGACCACCTAAACCTTTCAATTGTATTAAAAAACATCTACTAAATTCATAATATAATCGTAATTAATACGAGCCTAATCCCAATAGGGAATTAATATTAATTTAATATCATGTTTTTTACAATACTCACGCTTTAACATATCATAATATTGCTGTTTCTTTAATCCAGACATTCCACCAAAAACTGATTTTGGTTTATAATGTTGAATACCTTGATACTAAATCAAAAACCACAAGTCATTATTATCATCAAAAACAGCAAAATCAAAACGTAAAGCATGTCCACCTTGTCCAATTAAATCAGGGAAACTATATTCTTCTGTGAAGTTAAAATTCGCATTGCTTAATATCTATTCTATTTTTATCTAAGCCCTTGAACTTCTCATAAAATACCTCTTCTCTTTTTTAATTTCTATTCTTCTTTAATTTCTATTTTTTTTAATTAACACTATTTTGTCCTTACTGAGCAGTAAAAAATGAAAATTTACTTATATCTCTCTTTTTTCTGCTTCTCATTCGCTATTCTTCTTGTTTAATAAAATATAATCCATAAACAAAAGCAGAAAATTTATCCTTTTTAATACTTCGGCTATCTTGTTTTAAAATAATATTAACACCCTAATTATCCTAGACAAGATTTAACATTTGCTATCTAAGAATGGTAGTTAAAATAAAAGGTCTTAAATAATCATTTCTTTGGTCTATTGACATATTTTGCCCTGTTTTTGTTTCCATCATTTTTGCTTTAGCCTATCCCTAATCAATTAAGAATTTAATTTTACCACTTGACATTTGCGTTTGAGCATAAGAATAAGCCTAAGTATTAATTGGAGCATTTGCTTTTATTTGAAAAATTGCATCTTTCTATAAATCATTTATGCCCTTAAAATATTTTTTATAAACACCATCCTAATCATTATCAATACCAAAAGGCGGAAGATACTCACCATCCTATGTCTATTGAGCCTTCACCATAAAGTCAAGTAAACCAATACCTAAACCATTAGTATCAATAGCAACCTTACGGGCTTTAAATTTATAATACAGTTTTTTAATATTGATAGCTTGTTGTTCAAAATGCTATGCCTAATATGTATATAAATTAACTAAAGATTTAATAGCCACGCCCTGTGGTTGCGGCGTCACCTTCCAAACCATAGCCTAGGTTGTACATCCTATACGACCTACGTC
>ONYG01000132.1 GCA_900321995.1 uncultured Methanobrevibacter sp.
ATAAATCCGTTTTCAACCATCATAATAGTTTCGGTTGTTTTGGAACCATGTCCACCAGCGTTTTCTGGGCTGATAGAAGCGTTTACAGGACATGCGATAACACATACTCCACAACCTAAACATTTATCTTGATCTACTTTAAGTTCCATTTATAATCACCAATCAAAATTAATTTTTTAAAGCTTCGAATGCTGCAATCCATGATTTAGAACTAGTTGGGGTGTAATCAACAGCAGTTCTAGTTACGGTTAATGCACCGTTAGGACATGCTTTAGCACAAGCACCACAGTGGATACAGTAGTCTTCTTCTTTAACTAATTGAGTTCCTCTGTCTCCAGGACCAGTTGCTTTAGGGAAGGATAAAACATTACATGGACATACGTCAATACATGCACCACAGGTACCACATTTTTCTACATCAATTTCGAGAGTACCTTCAAATGCTTGTTTTACGCTAGCTGCGTCTGCAGGACAGACTCCTTCACACCATCCACATTTAATACAGGTTTCAGAATCGATAATAGCATTACCGGTAATTTCTGCTTTAGCTGGGTCAAGGTCGTATTCGCCGTAGGAACAGGATCTACATACTGCTTTAATTGCGTCAACAGGACATGCTTTTTTACATACAAGACAGTATACACATTTTTCCTTGTCGATTACAATGCTTTCTTCGCCGGTTTCTTTGTCCACTACAATAGCTTCAGCAGGACATAATTCAGCACAAGCACCACAGTAGATACATTCGTCTTCATCCACTTCGATTTCACCAGTTACTAAATCAGCTCTGTTTGGTAATTTTCTATCAATTGTAATAGCTTCTCTAGGACAAACGACTTCACATTTTTTACAGTATAAACATTTGTCTTCGTCAATAGCAGCATCAGTAACGAGGCTTGGGTAAGCATCATTTTCTTTAATGGATACGCCATCAATAGCAAGGTCTAATGCACCTGCTGGACATACGCCGCTACATAATCCACAGAGAACACATTTATCTTCAGAAATAGTTAATTTTGCTTTGCATTCATTGTCATTAGTGAAAAGTTCATAGTTTTGAGCAATCTTTTCGTGACCACTGAAGTAAGTGTTTACATATTTACGTTCAATAGGAGCTACTTCATCGAGAGCAATAGCTTCTACAGGACAAGTTGCTTCACAAAGTCCACAACCGATACATACGTGATCTTTGAAAGACAATACTCTTTCTTCACCTAATGATCTTTTTATGCAGAAGTCTTTGCCTTCTGCTTCTTTAATATTTTTGACCATTTTATGCCTCCAAAATCTTAATTGAATTTGTTGGACAGCCTTCAACACACATAAGGCAGCCACAACAATATTGAGGGTTTATTTTTGCTTTTAATGAATCTAAACTAATAGATTTCACTTCACACAAATCTACACACAATCCACAACCAATACAACCGTCATCTACAGAAGTCTCATAATGATTCATATTAAAAATGCTTATAAGATGACGGATTTCCTCAAAATCATCAAATAAAGCTCTTGAAACTAATATGAAATCTTTAGGACTTAATTCCAAAATAACTTTAGCGAACTCGATTGAACCTGGTGAGATGTTGCGCCCATTAAGATAGTGTGAAATTGTAGATCTATCAACTCCAATTTCATCAGATATTTCTTGTTGAGACAAGCCTCTTTGCCTAAGTTCAACACTCTCTAAATATTTTAGTCCAGATACGATATGTTTTGGCATAAATTCACCATGTGTACAATAATATATTACTTTATATTTACATATAAAGGGTGTTGTCTTAGACTCAAATAAAAAGACTTATATATTAGTGTGTAATATTAACACAAAATAAAATTATTTTTAAAGAGTTTATAACAATTTTAATTATAAATAAATGCAAATTTTATATTATTTTTATAAAATAATAATTATAAATATATTTTAATAAAAAATACTAATAAATTATACTAATTTAAAAATAAAAACGATTTATAGAATAATAAAAAATTATTTTTTATTTATAAATAACTATTAAATTATATCTCCAATATGAAAATAAATTTATATCGTAAAATCAAATTTTCCTTTATTTTTTAGGTCAAACTAAAAAAAGTGTAATGAATACACATATGGTAAGTGTAGTTAATACACATAAATGTTTTAAGAATATGAAACTATTAAAAAATCCTAATTTTTTATACCCAATTCCTAAGAAATTTTCATTAAAAATATAAAAATTATGATGAAAAATTATAAAAAATTTTAAGAAAAAAATAGTGAAAAATAGTGAAAAAAATTATAAAAAACTGTTAAAAAAATAATGAAAAAATAATAAAAAATAGTGAAAAAATTATAAAAAAACTATGAAAAAAATAAAGAAAAAATAAAAAAAATAGATAAAATTTAAAAAAGAAAAATAAAAAAATTAGTTTTCTTCCTTATAATAAGGTTCCCTATTATGAATTCCTTTTATAAATATGTCTACAAGTTCTTCATCAGCAGATCCTTTTCTAATAAAATCAACTAAAGGAACAAGATTATCATTTCTAAGCAAACATGGCTTAATTTGTCCTTCAGGAGTTATTCTAAGTCTTGTACAGTTTTTACAGAAATTGGTATTGTCAACAGGATGAACAACCTCTATTTCTCCACCATCAATAAAGTATTTCTTACGATCCTGCATAAATTCCCTTATCTTTATTTCATCAGCAATCTCTGCAAGATACTTTTCAAAGTCTGCTAAAGGATAGTGATACATTGAGTTAAAGTCATTGTCATCACAACTTTCAGATTCAATAATCTCAATAAGCTGAAGTATTACACCATGTTCTTTTGTAAATTCAAACATGTCCATAATCTCATCATTATTGATATTATTCATAACTACCATATTTATCTTAACTGGATATAGGCCAACTGCACAAGATTCAATGATTCCGTCCTTAACTCTTTGGAGAGCATTTTTACCTACAATATTTTTATAGGTTTCCTCATTAAGTGTGTCTAAACTTACATTGATTCTGTCTAATCCTGCATCCTTAAGATCTTTAGCATATTTATCTAAAAATATTCCATTTGTGGTTATTGAAATATCCTTGAAATCAAGACTTGCAACCTTTTGAACAATTTCAACAATATCTTTTCGAACTAATGGTTCGCCACCAGATAAACGTATTTTTTCCACGCCAATCTTCTTTGCAATTCTACAGATTTCATATATTTCATCAGAAGTCATTTCAGAGGATGACTCTAACATCCCATCATGATGACAGTAAATACAATTCACATTACAACGGTTTGTTATGGAAATCCTAAGAGAAATAATAGGCCTTTCATAATCATCCTTTACTTTACCATTCATAAAATAACTCCCAACTTAATAACCTTAATAACCTTAAAAAAATACTCTTAAAAAAATCTTAAAAAAATACATTATTTATAATATTAATAAATAATCTTAATAAGTAATCTAATAAATACTCTTAATAAATTATCTTAATTAAATACGCATTATAATTTCTATTATATGCTATATAAATATTTATTTAAAGAAATTTACAATAAATTTACATATATCTAATGCAATTAATCTTCATTATTAATTTCAATTTTAATCTTTTTAAATTCATCAACACCATATTCTGATGTTTTGATTGACTTAAGCATTCCTAAAATAGTTTCTCTTAAGAAATCATCAGTAAAAGCATTTAATTCAATGTCAATATCATTAATCTTTAAAGAAACCTTATTTACAAAATCCTTTTTATCTTTTTTTACATCTTCAGCCATTTAATCATCTTCTCTACTTTTTATTGTTATATCAATATTATCAAAGTTTTCTACACCATATTCCTTAATTTTCAAAGGACTTAACATTCCTAAAACAGTTGTTTTAATAAATTTGCTGATGAATTTATTCAAACCTATATTAACGCCATCGATTGCCAAGTTAACTTCAGCTTGAGTGTCTGGATCATAATCCAATTTTCCATTTGCATAAGCCTGTGCAATGATATTTGCATCATTGTAGCCACAATCATCAACAAATAGGGTGTCAATTATATCGAAAGCCCTTTCTTCAATAAGGTCTACAAGGTCAAGAAGCTCTTCATCAGTTATTTCAAAAGAATTTACTGTTTTTATTGTGTATTCATCTTCAACTTCAGGACATGTTGCTATTTTAGCATAATGATAAGATTTAAATCCTTCGATAACCACAAAATCAGGATTATTGATTAGTTTTATCAAGAATAAAATCCTTTCAAGATCCATCCTTTCATTGATGTTAAAATATGTTCTTCCACCTATTCCCACAACAAAATCAGAGCCTGATTCCATTTGCTTATAGGTATCGGTGCCTTCATGGTCCATTTCCATTGCATGATGAGAATGCTTTATGCTTGCTACCTTAAAGTTCCGATTAACTAGTTCTTTAAT
>ONYG01000021.1 GCA_900321995.1 uncultured Methanobrevibacter sp.
AAAAGAGGAATGGAAGTACCTTCCCGTCAGAAAGATATGGGCGAACAATCTTTCACCATGTGTGTAAGATGTGGTGCTTGTGCAAATGTATGTCCTAACGATGCATTACAATTAGATTATGTTGACAAAGAAATTGATGGCGAAACTGTAATGAGAGATAGAATTATCTTCAACCCATCTAAATGTGACGAATGTGGAGAATGTATTGACGCATGTCCATATGATATGTTACATAAAGCATACAAAGTTAACTTGCCTATCGCAGGTTTCTGTACCCTTTGTGAACAATGTCTTAAAAAATGTACTCCTGAATCACTTACTTTACAATAGATTCGGTCGAAACACAAAATTGAACCTATTAGGAAAAATAGGTAAGGCACTTAACTGCGGTTAAGTGCCTTTTTTTTATTTAATTGCTTTTTTTATGAATTTTTTTATTATGATTTTTTCACTATTTTTATTATTTTAAAAAAATTTTATTAAATATTAAATTAAAAATTATTATAGGGTATTCTTAAATTATTTTATTAAGAATCAAATTATCTAAATATTTAATTATTAATTTTATTGTGATTGTTTATTCTTTTAAATGGTGAATTTATGTTTGATTTAGTCTTAAAAAACTTAAAGCTTGTTGGAGAGTCCGGTGAATTTTTTATTGCTATAAATGATGGAAAAATAGCAAAGATATCTAAAACTCCTCTTCATGGGGATAAGGAAATAAATATTAATGGACAGTATGTACTGCCCGGTTTAATAGATCCTCATGTTCATTTTAGAGATCCTGGATTGACCTATAAGGAAGATTTTAGAACAGGTTCTATGGCTGCTGCTAATGGAGGATTTACCTTTGTGATGGATATGCCAAACACCATTCCAAAAACTAACACTTATAAAGCTTTTAAGGATAAGTTGGAAATGGCTAAATCAAAATCTGTAATTAATTTTGGACTTCATTCTGGCCATTCATCATTTGAAGAGATGGAAAAGATATTGGACTTAGGTCCAATGTCCTTTAAGGTATTTATGGATTTGGAAAGTGATGAGGAACTTGATAGAATTTTTAAGGACATTTCTCAACTTAATGGAAATCCTATATTGACTGTCCATGCTGAAAAACAATCAATTGTTAGAGAAAATATAGAAAAATTATCTTCTGATGATGATTTAAAGGATTTTGCTAAAACTTATAGTTATGCACGTTCAGCAGAATCTGAAATCGAATCCATCAAGCAAGCAATTCAACTTTCTAAAAAATATGGCAATGATTTGCATATTTGTCATTTGAGTACAAAAGAGGGTATGGAACTTGCAAAATCCAATGATGTCAGCTATGAATTCACTCCACACCATCTTTTATTTGATAATTCTTACTTTGATGAGTTTGGCACAATAATTAAAACAAACCCTCCTTTAAGGGAAACTAAGGATAAGGTCAATGTTTGTGATATTGATTCCGATTCTATGATGGGCACAGATCATGCACCTCATAGTTTAGAGGAAAAAAATAGGGGAGTTTGGGATTCAAGTCCTGGAATTCCATCTTTAGAAACAGTTTTGTCTTTAATGCTTACTGAAGTGAATAAGTCTAATTTAGACTTCTCACTTATACCTAAAATATTCTCTGAAAATGTTGCAAAAAGATTTAATCTTTCTGGTAAAGGATTTATTCGAGAAAATTATGATGCAGATTTAGTTGTTGTAGATTTAAATAAAAAAGGTACCTTTGATATTGAAAATTTCTATACTAAAGCAGAATATTCTCCATTCGATGGTATGGAATATGAAGGTGCTGCTACAATGACAATTCTTGGTGGTGAAGTGATTATGGAGAATAATGATTTGTACATATAGATGTGCTTTTCATTATTTTATTTCTTTTTACTTTATTTTGTTTTATTTATATTTCCTTTTAATATTTTTTATACTTGTTTATATATTTTTATTTTAATTAATCGTTTATTTAATTTAATAATCTCTTTTTTGCATTGGAAAAATTGTGACTTTTTTCTTTTACACTTTTTTTCATTTTGATTATTTTCATTTTTTCTTTTTTTAGACTTTTTTCATT
>ONYG01000155.1 GCA_900321995.1 uncultured Methanobrevibacter sp.
CAGTATCTGCTCCACCATAGGAACACCAGTTACAACAAAACATTACAATTTTTACATCTTCAGACATAGAGTTTATCCTCCTCTATTTTCAAATATTTAGTTTATAGTCCCAAATGAAATTTTATAATTTAATTTAAGACTTTATCTCACTATTTCAATCTAATAATGAATTAAAAATCACCAAATCAATCAAAAGGATTATTAATTACTAGCCAATATGATTGAAATATTAACTTTATTAAAATTGAAATAACTCGATACTCAACCTAAATAGCATAACACTATTTTTTTAACCTATAAAGATCCAAATCAAAAATCTTAATAGATTAATTCTTGAATTCAAATCAAAAAATTCAAGATTCCGTTTAAACTTTAAAAATCCAAATCAAAAAATTTTTAAAGTTAGATTTCAATCTAATTTCTTTTTTAAAAAAGTTTTTCAAATCTATAATTAAAGCATGTTTTAGGCACGCCTTAATCTCAAATCATCGTACGTCAATGAGCTAGCTCAGCTTAACATTAATGTACTAATAATATATTACTTTAAATATTAATATAAAGGTTACTTAGAAATTAAAGACAAAAGATTTAAATAGTATAATACTTTTTAAAAAAAGTGTAATAATAAAGCATAAAAGAAAAAATAAAGGAAATTAAAGTAAATTAAATAAAAATAAAAAAATACAAAATATAAGTAAAAAACATTCATAATTAATCGAAAAATAAAAAACAAAATAATATTATCATGCTAAATAATGTTATAATACATAAAAACTATTTTATATTATAAGAATAAAATTGAAAAAATCCTTAAAAAATTAAGGAAAACCTAAAAATAATTTTTTAACAAAACATATGCAAAAATAAAAGATTATGGAATGAAAATCAAAGAAATAACTGAATGTAACTAATTTAAATTAGGAAAGCCTAAAAATTTAATTAAAAACAAGTGAAAAAAGTTCTTATAACATAATAAAATAAGAAAAAAAGTAAAAAAAGATAAAAAAAGATAAAAAAAGTCAAATGAAAGTAATAAAAATTAAATAAAAAAAGAAAAAAGAAAAAAATTGATAATTTTCATTTTATGATAATGATGGTGAAAAAATTTTGTTCAAACTTTTTCTAAAAGTTTGAACTTACATACCATCTAAGCTCATATCAATCATTTTTTGAGTTTCAGCAGCTAATTCATCTGGAAGACCAGTAATATCCATGCTTAAGAAACCTCTAACAATCATTGAAGCAGCTTCCTCTTCAGTCAATCCTCTGGAAGTTAAGTAATAGATTTCTTCCTCATCGATTTGACCGACAGCAGCTTCGTGAGACATTTCAAGGTTTGCTGCATTAGCTTCAAGCTCTGGAACTGCATAAATAGAAGAGGTATCGTCTAAAACCAATCCATGACATTCTAAATGTCCTTTAACATTAGGAACATTACCTGCCAAATGACCTCTTGAATAAATGCTTGATTCATCATTAGCAACTGCACGGGAAATAATTTCCGCACTGGTATTTGTAGCATTTAAGAGAGCTCTAGAACCTACATCAATAATTGAATCCTTAGTTCCGCTTTGAATACTTTGGAATAAAGCCCTAGCATTTTCACCATTACAATAGGTAGTTGGATAGGATTGAATGGACTTAACCGGACTGGTAAGAATATAGTTATTAATGTAAGTTGTGTTCTTCTCTTGTATGATTCCAGTTCTAGGACGTACTTCCACTTGTTCAGCCCAGTTGTGAACCATAGTGAAAGTGATTTTAGCTCCTGGCTTAAGGTACATTTCAGATACACCAACGTGCAATGCAGATGAAACGTCTTCACCAGTTGCACAACCAGTGATCAAATGCAATTCAGAGTTTTCTTCAGCAATGATAATATTGTGAGCGGTTTGCATAACATCTTGGTCTGCAATGAACATACATGCTTGAACTGGGAAGACCTCCTTGGTTCCAGGTAAAGATCTGATAAAGTAACCGCTGTAAATATCTTCTTCAGTTTCACGAAGAGCAGTTTGAGCAGTGTACTTATCTGCATCAGGCTTAACAGCATTCCACATATAATCTTTTAACCAGGAATACTTTTCAAGAGCCATTCCAGTGTTCATAAGCTCAATTGAATCAGAAATTGAAGATGAGAAAACATTGGATTGATCCATTTGTAAAAATGAACCTGCCCTTTCTTCAGATTCAGTATCCACACCTACTTTTAAAAGGGTTCTTTTGGTCTTTTTGTCAACATCATCAATATCATCTAATACATCAAAAACATTCACATCTTCTTTAGTGAAGTTTTCAATAACAACATCAGTACCTAAAGCTGCTTTTTTATCTTTAGCTCTTAAAGCATCATTTGCCACATTCTGCACAACCAACACATCCTGTAAATCCTTCTTTTCTAATATCTTCTAAAATTTCATCTGGGTCACCAGAACAAGCAATAGCACCATGCATTAAAACATGAGCCTTATCTGCTTTAACAAAGTTTAAAATATAACCTAAGTGAGTGATAAGCAATCCTGCTTTTTTCCTTTGACCAGGTTTTTTATCTTTGTCTAATAATACATTTAACTCTCCTGCTAAGAGTTCCACATTTTCAATGTCCACACCAGAATCCGGTTCGTCAAACATGGTGAACAATGGTTCTTGAGCAAGCAATTGGAGAATTTCAGATCTTTTTACTTCCCCACCAGAGAATCCTCTGTTAACATCCCTATCAAGGAACTCATCACTGAATTTTAACTTCTTAGCAAGTTCTTGCATCCTTGGGTTTAATTCTTCATCAGGGTCTTGCTTGGATTCGAATTTCAATAAGTCCCTTACACTTACTCCACGAATAGCAGGAGGGTTTTGGAAACTTACACCTAATCCTTTTTCAACCCTTTCAGTAGTGGTTAAATCGGTGATATCTTCACCATTGAAAATAATTGACCCTTCTATTACATTATACTTAGGGAATCCTAATATGGTTAAAAACAATGTACTTTTACCTGCCCCATTTGGACCTAAAAGCACATGGGTTTCTCCTTCTCTTATGGCAAGGTTTACACCATTTAATACGCGTTTTCCTTCCACTTCAACAACTAAATTTTTCACTTCAAGTAACATCTTATCATATCCTACTCGATTGATTACAAAGTTAAAATAATTTTTGACTTTTTAAGTTAAAACATAACATTATGTTAAATTATAACAACAAATATAACATTATTATATAACAATATTATATTAGTTTTTTACTATAAATAACTTAACTATTTTATTAAAAAATTATTAAAAAAAATAACTTATTAAGAATTATAATTCATAACTAAAAATTAGAAAGAATTAAAAATAGAAATAATAGAAAAATATAAAAAATACAAAAATAGTAAGAATACAAAAAGTAAAAATACAAAAAGTAAAAATACAAAAAATAGACTAAAACAGTAGTAATTTAAACGTAAATTTCAATAAATAGGGAAAAAAAGATAAAAAGTGAAAATATAGTTAGAAAATTATTCAGTTACAATAATAAATTCTCCAACTTTCTCAATCTTAGTAAAAGGTATTAGCAATAAGTCGCCTCTACGTTTAGCACCTTTTACATGAATATTACGACCAGATTCTACTTTTACAGCAATATCCACAATTTTACCTGTTTTTTCATTAATGATTAATTCATCAAGAACTCCTAAAATTCTAGCATTATTAGTAGCTACTTGATAATTTTTAATTTCACTCCATAATTTTTCTTCTCTTCTATGAGGATTTGGTTTTGCAACAGCATTTTCCATATTTTCACCAATAAATAAATTTTATAAAAATGATTAAAGGTATGATTCATGTTTTTATATTTAAATAGACACTCAAATTTTAAATAACTGTTTTAATTTAAAACATTATTTTACCTTAATATTGTTTATATTTAAAGGAATATATAAACTTATTGATATTTTTTTAGAAAAATAATGAAAAAATAGTAAAAAAATCCGAAAAAGAATAAAATTTAATAAGAAAAATAAAAAAAGAATAGAAAAACATTACCATGACAAATATTAAAAAAATAAAACAAAAAAAAAAAAGAAATAAAAAAAAATTAA
>ONYG01000166.1 GCA_900321995.1 uncultured Methanobrevibacter sp.
ATAATTAAAAAAATAGTTAAAAAAAATAGTTTAAAAAACTAAAAAAAGAATAAAAAATAATTAAAAAAAATAGAAAAAAGGTTAAAAAAATCAATTTAACCCAAATAATAGAAATAATCCTTTAAATGTATAAACTGTGCAAAAGTTTGATTATGAGTCACTCCAGGCATCATAATAGCAACTATTATACCAAATATACCAAATATAATACCAATAGCCCATATCATCATTACAGCAGTCTTTTCATCAACAGGCTTTCTTAATACAAACCTTATCAATGATTTAAAACCTTGTTCAGGTCTTACAAGCTTGCCCTCATCATTTATCTGAGTAGGATTGTGTTGCTGTCTTTCCATAACTCCTGCACTATAGAATTTTAAGGCAGCATCTATAATATTTGGAAGAAGAACAATGAATGCAATCAGTTTAACCCTACCAATGAAAGCTATTGCTGCAATTGCAGCACCTATGATAAGGGTTCCAGTATCACCCGGAAATACCTTAGCAGGATACTTATTATAGTAAAGGAAAGCAACTAAAGTACCTAACATGCTCATGCTGACAATAGCTACATCATATTTTCCCAATATTATACAGCTGATAGTCAATGAAGTCATGGAAATTACACCAAGACCTGATTCAATACCATTTAAACCAGCAAGCATATTAGTTAAATTAGAGGATATTGAAACAGCTATTGGAATTAGGATCATATATAAAAGACCTACATTAGGAGGTGCAATCCACCATAATGGAATACCTGCCATGAAAAGCAAGAACAACTTCTCTTTAGATGACAATACTATCAAATCATCTACCATACCTATAATTCCTACAAGAAGAACAACAACAAGAACAACAACAAGCTGGAATGTTAATGTTGGGAACAATATTATTCCAACAAAAATCCCTATGATAAAACCAAATAATACTCCCATACCACCCATTTCCGCAACTATAGGGCGAGAAGACTTGTGAATATCTTTCCCAATAATATCTGCTTTTTCAAGTTTGCGAATAAGCCATGGCATAACTAATCGAGTACTAATAAATGAGATAATCCCACATATAAGGGCTATTACAACCAAAGGCAATGTAGGAATTGTAATTAAATCTGACATTTTTTCACCACATCATATTTTTATCTTAATCATTTTATAATCATCATTATTTTTTATTTCAATCTTTAATGTGATTGAACTAACAATTAATCACTTAAATTAGTTTATATGCTTTATATTAAATAAACTTTTTATAAATTTAAATAATTTAAGGTTATCAATAGGGAAAATAAGTGGAAAACTAAAACCAATTAAAAAAAAAACGGATAGATAAATTAACTTGAAAATTTTATGAAAAATTGTGAAAAATTAAATAAATTAATAAATTTTAATCCTTTTATATAGATTAGCTTATAATAATTTTTATCGAATGTAATATGCTATAATTATATGAAATAATTAATTGATTAAATTAATAGTTAAAGATATGACTACTAAAAATATTAATTATAAAATTAATTATTATGATAGTAAATTTTTTGCTAAAAATTAGTCATAGAAAATAAGTATTTTTTAATAATTTTTTAATGATTTTTAAAAAATATTAAAAAAATTATTTATCAAAAAATTTTCAGGATAGTGTAATTGAAAAATTAAAAAAAAATAGAATGAAAATAATACACATAAAAAAAATAGAAAAAAATAGAATAAAAAATAGAATGAAAATAATACACCTAAAAAAAATAGAAAAAAATAGAATAAGAAATAGAATAAGAAATAGAATAAAAAAATAAAATAAATTAAAATTTAAAAAAAAGAATAAAAAAATAAAAAGAAGATTAAAGATCTTCTTCATCTTCTTCGTCATCTTTTTTTCTTCTTAATGGTATGAAACCTAAGAATACAAATACCAATAAAAGCACTAAGATTGGGTTACCAGTTTTCTTGCTCTCTAAATCAATGCCATTATGACCATTAGCTTTCTGTTTGTGGCCACTATCATTATTATGAGTTACCTCCAATTCAGCATCGGATACAGCAGAAGCATACTTATCATCACCAGAGTAGTAAACTTTAATATGATATTTGCCCTCTTTCAAGCCAGGAACATTAAATACTGCTTTGCCGTCTTTGACTGGAGCGGTGTATTTCTTGCCATCCACTACAATAGTGACTGTTCCAGTAGCATCTTTAGGTACTTTCACAATAATCTTAGCATCTTTTCCTTCTTTTACAGGAGGAGCAACAGTATTGATATCAGGTTTTACCTTAGATACAGTGAATTTAGCACTAGTGTTTCTTGGGGAATATTTTCCATCTCCACTATAGTGAACTTTTACATTGTATTTTCCAGCTTTCAATCCAGGAATACTGAATACAGCCTTACCGTTTTTAACTGGAGCAGTGTATTTCTTACCGTTTACTTCAACAGTAACCTTACCAGTTGCATCTTCAGGTAGATTTACAGTAATCTTCTCTTTTTGACCTACTTCAATGTTATTAGAATCTGCACTAATGGAAGGTTTGTTCTTATTTACAGTGAATTTAGCTGTTGCATTTGCTGGCAAGTACTTATCGTCACCACTGTATTTAGCTTTAACAGTGTAATTACCAGCTTTTAAACCTGGAACATTAAATACTGCCTTACCGTTTTCAACAGGAGCTGTGTATTTCTTGCCACCTACACTAATGGTAACGGTACCTGTAGCATCATCTCCAACAGTTACTGTAATAGTTTCATCATCTCCAACCTTAATGTTCTTAGGAGTGACTTTTACGCTAGGATCATATTTAGTTACATTGAATTTAGCAGTATCTGAACTGTTTGTGTAATTATGGCTTCCAGGATATACTGCTTTAACTGTATGTTCACCTGCTTTTAATCCAGGAACGGTTAAGGAACCTTTACCATCAATAAGCTCAACAGTGTATTCTTCACCATCAACAGTAACAGTTATGTTAGCGTTGATTTTTTCGCTGCCGCTTTCATGAGTAACTTCCACATCAATTACTGCATCTTGACCATATTTAATGTCATCAACAGTTATTTTAGTTGTGGTATTTGCTTTAATTACATGGAATACAGCACTGTCATCAGCTTCATTGTAGTTTTCATTGCCATTATAATGAACTCTAGCAGGATAAGTTCCAACAGGTAGGTTTTCTAAATCACATTGTGCCTTACCTGAGTAATCACCAAGGACATTAGAGAATAGAATACGAGCATAACCATTTTCAAGAGGTAATGTAATTTCAGCACCATTTACATAAATTGTAACAGTACCTGGAGCATTACAAGTTACTATAAGCTCTTCAACATCACCATAAACAATGTCATATACATGAATCTCAACAGTTGCATTAGCTTTAGCTACTTCAAATTTACCATCAGTACTATTTGCTCTGTAATTAGCATCTCCAGGGTATTCTACATGAACTGTGTAATTTCCTGCATTTAAATCAGGAACAGTAATTTCAGCAGTGCCTCCATTAATAGGAACATTCTCAGTTTTAATTACATTGCCGTCCTTATCTTTAATGGTAATTGTTACATTGCCTGTAGCATCTTCAGGAACAGTTACAGTAATTGTTTCATTATCACCATAAGTGATATTGTCTGTATCTAAATCCATTGGAGTATCAATCAATCCAACAGAGAAAGTATCTTTAGCAGTAGATGGACTATAATTGTCATCTCCACTATAATCTACAGTAACATTATAGTTTCCAGCAGGCAATTCCTCAACAGGAACAGTTACGCTACCATCTTCACCAATAGGAACATCAGTGAAAGTCTTAGTAACACCATTATCACCAA
>ONYG01000050.1 GCA_900321995.1 uncultured Methanobrevibacter sp.
ATTTTTTTTCATTAGATATATAAAGATTGAAGTTATACTATATACTATAAGAATTTTAGGAGGGAATCTTGTGGATAAAAGAAAAATAATTGTATTGCTTGTCCTATCCATTGCAGTCATTGGCTTTACTATGGGTCAAGCTTGCGCTGCTACAACTACAATTAAAGTAGGCAAATACAAGGATGTCGGTAAGGGAGATAGAATTTCCACATTTTATCAACCAAAGGATGCACAATACTTAAAAGGGGTTTATGCAGTAATATTCTATCATAATAAGAAATTAGGTGACGATTTTGCACCTCATACCTATGTTTTATCAAAAATAAAAGTTTATTATAAAAATAAGAAAGGTAAAGTCATTACAAGAACTTCCACTGCAAAGAACATCAGTGGATTCAGCATACTTTCCACTAAAAAGATAAACGGCTACACTCCTTATAAGATGGATGTGTCTTATAGGAAAATGACTAGTTCTGAAAAGAAAAAGGTTACTGGTAGTCTTTTCTATTAATTAACTTTTTTTAATCTTTTTTTATTTTTATTTGTCTTTTTTATGATTTTTCATTATAACTATTCTTTTTATATTGTTTTTTTATTTACTATTTTTCTTTATTGTTTTGTTTTTTTTAGTTTTCCTTGTTTTTTATAGTTTATTAGAATTTTTAGCTTATTTTTACCATTAAGTTTTTATTTCAATATTTAAATATTCAAATAAAGTATAAAAATTAATTAAGCATTAATTTTAAAAATAATAATTAATTATAAATTATTTTTGGTGATATTATGGAATATGAAATAGAAGGTGGCGCATTCCCTATTGTAGTCTGCACATTGCAGAAAGGAGAAAGAATGCAAAATGAAACTGGTGCAATGGCATTTATGACTTCTGGTATGAAAATGGAAACTAGTACTGGTGGAGGTCTTTTAAAAGGTCTTGGAAGAGCATTATCTGGCGATACACTCTTTTTAAACTACTTCTCTGCTGAAGAGGACAATCAAAAGATAGGATTTTCTGCTTGCAGTCCGGGTAAGATTCTTCCAATTAGATTAAATGGTTCTAGTACAATTATAGGTCAGAAAAATGCATTTTTAGCAGCAGAAGATAGTGTCAATGTTGATATTCATTTCAGAGCTAATCTTGGAACAGGAATATTCGGTGGAGAAGGTTTCATTCTTCAAAAATTCTCTGGAGAAGGAATGGTTTTCTTGGAAGTAGATGGTGAATCCATTGTTCGTGAGTTACAACCTGGTGAAACATTGCTCCTTGATCCTGGACACATTGCTGCAATGGATGAATCTGTACAGTATGACATTCAAAGAGTTAAAGGTGCAAAAAACATATTATTTGGTGAAGGATTATTCTTTGCAAGAGTTACTGGACCTGGAAGAGTTTGGATACAAACTATGCCTATCAGTAAATTGGCTCAAGCATTGATTCCATTTTTACCTACAAAGACTGAATAATGCTTGAAAACTAACTTTTAAAATTATTTTATTCATTCTTTTTTTACTATTTTTTATAATTTTTTTAAATTTTTTACTATTATTTTTTATTTTTGACTATTTTCTTACTATTTTTTTATAATTTTTTTTAATTGATCAAGAATTTATATTTCTAATCAAAACTTTTTTATAGTAAGTTAAATGAATGTATAATTATATGGATAATTTAATCAATTTTTATTATTTTATTCTTAAAACAAAATTATAAAAATAGTTTATTTTTATTAAAATGCTTTAAAAATATCTATTTTTTAATTTTATTGTTAAATAAAGTTTATTTTTACTTTATTTATTTAATGAATAACAGTAAGTTGTTATATTTTCTTATTAATAACTTTAAGTTATTTAAATAATTAGTAATTTATTATACTAATTAACAAATTCAATTAAAATTATTAAATTTATTAACATATATTTAATTTATAATATTGAGATTAATTAAGGAGATTATTATGGCACAAATTAATCAACCAATGTATATTTTACGTGATGATACTGAAAGATTCCAAGGCAGACAAGCTTTAAGAATGAATATTCTTGCTAGTCAAATTTTAGCAAGCATTGTAAGAACCACCCTTGGTCCTAGAGGAATGGATAAGATGTTAGTAGATAGAATGGGTGATGTAGTTGTAACAAATGACGGTGCAACCATCTTACAGGAAATGGACATATCTCACCCTGCTGCTAAAATGCTTGTGGAAATTGCAAGAAAACAAGAAAATGTAGTTGGAGACGGAACTACCACTGTAGTAATCATTGCTGGTGAATTGCTTAAAAAGGCACAAGAGCTAATGGAAGATGGAACTCCAGTACCTACCATTCTTATGGGGTACAGATTAGCTGTTGCTAAAGCAATGGAAATCTTATTTGACATTTCTATGGATGCAAGAGATAAGGACACCTTATTTGGAATTGCAAAAACTGCAATGACAGGTAAAGGTTCTGACTATGCAAAAGATGAACTTGCAGACTTACTTGTTCAAGCTGTTATGAAAGTTGAAGAAGGAGAAAAGGTAGATAAGACTCTCATTAAAATCCACAGAATCAATGGTGGAAGCATTGAAGATTCTGAAATCGTTGATGGTATATTCATTGACCAAGGAAGAGCAAACGAAGCTATGCCTAAGGAAATCAATGATGCTAAAATTGCATTAATGAAATATCCTTTAGAATTAAAAGACTTGGATAATGCTAAAGTCGACTTCACTGACCCATTACAAATGCAAGTCTTCTTAGACAATGAACAGGAAATGCTTAAGGAAATCGCTGATAAGATCATTGATTCCGGATGTAATGTATTATTCTGTCAAAAAGGTATTGATGATGTTGTACAACATTACCTCTCCAAAGCAGGAATCATGGCATTCAAGAGAGTTAAAAACACCGACGTAAAGAGAATCATGAAAGCAACTGGTGCAGAGCTCATCACTAATATTGAAGACTTGACTCCAGATGTTTTAGGTAAAGCTGAATATATACACCAAGAAAAAGTCTTTGACCAAATCTTAACATTCATTGAAGGATGTGAAGACCCTAAAGCAAGTTCCATTTTAATTCGTGGAAGTACAAGACACATTTCCTCTGAAATTGAAAGAGCTATGGAAGATGCATTAGGAGTAGTTTCCGCTACCATTGAAGAAGGAAAAGTCGTTAGTGGTGGAGGATCTCCTGAAATTGAAATTGCAAGACAATTAAGATCATTTGCAAATTCAGTAAGCGGTAGGGAACAATTAGCTATCATTGCATTTGCTGACGCATTAGAAATTGTCCCAAGAACCTTATCTGAAAATGCTGGTTTAAACACTATCGATTTGCTTGTAGAGCTTAGGGCTGCTCACGAAGACAATCCATATATGGGATTGGATGTCTTTGAAGGAAAAGTCGTTGATATGAAAGAAGCAGGTGTAATTGAACCTCAAAAGGTTAAAAAACAAGCTATTCAATCTGCTCAAGAAGCTTGTGAAATGATTTTACGTATTGATGATTTAGTTGCAGCAGCTGGTGCGCTTCAAAAAGTTGACGAAGATGAAAACTTAGATCATAGTGGTATGCCTCCTGCACCTGGTATGGGCGGTATGCCTGGTGGAATGCCTCCTATGATGTAGTCAAGCTTTTTGAGCCTTCGGCTCAAAAACCTTGACCAAAATTTTTATCACTACTTGTTTATAACTAACTTTTTAATTTACTTTTTTTAGGTTTTTATTTAGTTTTCTATTCTTTTTCTGTTTTTTTTAGATTTTTATTTTATTTTTCTATTTTTTCAGTTTATTTTTTTTTTAAGTTTTTTGATATTTTTCTTTATTTTTCTTTATTTGGTTTAATTGACTGTTTTTTATCTAGTTCTCTCTAAATTTCAATTATTCTCTTTAAATACTTTTTAATATAATTGTTTATTTAAATTATGCCTTTAAATATATGGATATTAAAAATAAAATTTTTATTTTCTTTTTTATTAAATATATTTTATAGTTACTTGTTCTTTTTTCAGTTAAATAAAGATTTTTTATTTATTTTCTATTTATCTAAGTAATATTTATTTAAATTTCATTAAAATAAGTAATTTTAAGTATTTATTCTTTAATTAAAGCATAAAAAGTTCATTTTATCTTTTTAAAAATTAAAATTCTTATTTTTCTTTCTATCCATCTATTTTTTATTTCTTAAGTTAATAATTATTTTAATGAGTTTATTTTTAAAAAAATAGTAATTATTATTCTTAAAATACATTTTAAATCATAAAATAGGCTTGTTTTTTAGAATTTTTTTCAGTAATCTTTATATATTTAAAAATAATAATATTTAATTAATCAATTTGAACTATGTTTCAAATTTGTAAAAAATTCAGAATAATTATTGTTCTTTTAATCAAATAAGGATTGTCCTTATCTTGATTAAGTTTATATGAAAAAATTTTCTATTCATATATTGAAACAAAAGATTATAAAAAAGAGTTAAATATTTTTTTATATTTGATTATTTTGATAAGTGAGGTGATAAAATTTCAGTTAAGAATGCTACGTTGCTTTTAGCAGTACTCTTAATGGGATTCATATTGATCTCAACTGCATCTGCTATTGATATTGATGAAGCAAGCTCTTCAAGTGAAATATCAGATTCTAGTATTTATAGTGGCTATTTAGCTA
>ONYG01000249.1 GCA_900321995.1 uncultured Methanobrevibacter sp.
TCTTTTTTTATAAATTCTTTTAAGCATTATTTTATTCTTTTTGCTTAAAACAATTTCAGATTCTTTTTTTATAAATTCTTTTAACAATTTATTTATTAATCTGGTTAAATATTGATATAAAATTTTTTAAATGATTAAAACATAATAATAATAGTTAATAATTTTAATTAGGCGATAAATAATGCAAAAAGTAATTAATTCTCATTGTCATATTTACCCTTCAAAGATTGCAGCACGTGCTGTTGAGGGTATTGGTGATTTTTATGACCTTCATATGTCCTTAAATGGCAGTGTAGATGATTTAATTAAAGATGGTAATAAAGTGGGAGTTGTCCATTATCTTGTTCATTCAGTTGCAACAACTCCAAAACAGGTAAAGTCAATTAATGAATTCATATCTGAAGAGGTTAAAGCCCATCCTGATTTGTTTACAGGATTTGGAACATTACATCCGGATAGTGAAGATATTGAAGCAGACTTAGATCATCTTATTGAATTAGGATTGAAAGGAGTAAAGGTCCATCCTGATTTCCAGCAATTTGCCTTAAATGAGGAAAAGGCATTTAAGATGGGAGAAGCGATTGATGAAAGGGGACTTCCTATAATGATCCATTGCGGTGATTTCAGATACGAATACTCTAATCCAGAACAGTTAAAGCCATTTCTAGAAAAGTTTCCAAATATGCTTGTAATAGGGGCTCATTTTGCTGGATGGAGCATGTGGGAAGAGGCTACAAAGGAACTTGCAGGAACTCCAAACTTAGTTGTTGATTTAAGCTCAAGCCTATATGCATTATCTCCAGAGACTGCTCGGGAATTGATTCATGCATATGGTGCAGATAGAGTATTGTGGGCTACTGATTTTCCAATGTGGGAATCTGAAAGCGAGATGGCAATGTTTGATAAGATTGACTTGAGTGATGAAGAACGTAATATGATTCTTTATGAAAATGCTGCTAAGTTATTAGGGCTTCAAGATTAATGGTCGGCTTTTAAAATGGATTTAATCTATTTTGATGGTTTATTTTATTTTGCTTATAATTTTAAATGACTTTGATTGTTTATTCTTATTTTCTTTTTAAGGAAAGATTTAAATGTTTGATGTAGAAAGTTTAGAAGCAGAGTACTTTACTCTTAAGGAATTTAAATTTAAGAATGGTGAGATATTAAAGGATGCAAAAGTTGAATACATATCCTTTGGAACTCCCTTGTATGATGATAATGGAATAATCAAGAATGCTCTTGTTTATTTTCATGGTTCTAGTGGTAGCTGCTATTCTATTAGGCGCATATCTGAATCCATTGGCAGTGGGGACATATTTGACACAGATAAGTTTTTCTTCATATCATTAAGTGCTCTTGGCTGTCCAAATTCATCCAGTCCATCTACAACTGGTCTTAAAAACAAGTTTCCAAAATATGATGTTGATGATATGGTAAATTTCCAAAAGCAGTTTTTAGAGGAAAGGTTTGGAATAAAACATGTAAAGGGACTTATTGGAAATTCCATGGGTGGTTTTGAAGTTTTGACAGGGGGATGTCTTTATCCAGACTCTGTTGACTTTATTATTTCTTTAGTCAGCAGCTTTAAGGTTGGCGGACATAACTATGCATTATCCAAAATAATGAATAATATATTGGAGTCAGATCCTGATTATAATGGTGGAGACTATGAGCTTCCTATTTCAGATTCCTTAAAGAGAAGTCTAAAGCTTTCTTCCGATGCAATGTATTGCTATGGCTTATCAAGAGAGGAATATCGTAATAATATGACTAATCAGGAAATTGAAGATGCTATGGCAGAATTTGCTGAGGAAAGCCTTGAGGAAGACGTTAATGATTTAATCTATATGAATTCATCTTCCCTAGATTATGACTTGACTGATAAACTTAAGGACATAACTGCAAAAGTTTTGATTATAGCTATTAATCAGGACCAGTACTTCCCTCCTAACTTAGATGCAATTCCAATGAGCAAGATGATTAAAAACAGTAAGCTTGTTATTTTTGATTCATGTATGGGACATGTCGGTTCTAGTGAATTGTATAAGATAGAGGAAGATTTGGAAGAGTTTTTAAGTGAATTTAAGCAATAGTATAATGTAATTTAATTTTTTATTTTATTTTTTTAAAGTCTGATTATTATATTGGGCTAATTATTTTTATTTTTATATTTTAATAATTATTATTTATTTAAGGTAGGGATAAAATGTTAAGCGTTAAAGTTGAAGATTATGGTGAAACTGATGATGAAATGCATTATGTAACTTATAGGGCCTCTGGCTTAAATGAAAAAGAATTGGAATTTTTAACAAACAATTTGGAAGGAGAAACTGTTGTTGAAGATGGTTCTTTAATAATCAATATATTTTATTCTAAAAAGTTCTTCCCATTTGGATCTGATGCAGCTCAGTTTAAATTAGAGGATTTCATTAAAAGGGAAGAGATAGAAATGACTTACTTCATATCCAGTTTCTTAGAGGATATGAAATAATCGGTTATTATATAATTTTTTTTGATTTTTCATCTTTTTCTGTTTGCTTTAGGCAAATGGATTTTTTTTATTTATTTCATATTAAACGAACAATTTTTATTCTTAAAAAAATATATGGCTAGGATTTTTATCCTTAGCCTATTTATTTATTTTTTTATTTTTTTATCTTTTTTTATTAATTATTTTATTTAGAAGCTTCAAGCATTCTTTCTACAGCATTGATGGACTTTTCAGCTATGTCTTCAGGGACTGTAATCTCAGGTGACTCATTGACGAGACAGTCTCTGACTTTTTCAAGTGAATGAAGTTTCATTGTTTTACAGATAGCCCCTTCAAGTAATGGATAATAGGTCTTGTCTGGGAACTCTGATTTAAGTCTAGTAATGAGATCCACTTCAGTTCCGATAACGAATTCGTCATTATCGCTTTCTTTTACATGGGATAACATTCCACCAGTGCTTAAAACATAATCCGCCATTTCTTGAACTTCCTTATTGGATTCTGGGTGAATAATTATGTCTGCATTAGGATATTTTTTACGAGCATCCTCAATGTCTTCCTTGTGGAATAGTTTGTGAACATAACAGTGTCCGTCACCAGGGATTGGAATGATTTTCTTATCAGTGAAGGGCTGTACAAATTCACCAAGGTTTGTATCTGGTCCAAAGAGAATGGTGTCTTGTTCTATGCTTGCTACAACTTTTTTAACATTTCCTGAAGTACAGAGTATGTCTGCTTCTGCCTTTGCTTCACCTAAACTGTTTACATATAGACATACAGCAGCATCAGGATATTTCTCTTTTGCTTCTCTTACCTGTTCACCAGTAAGCATATGTGCCATAGGACATTCTGCATCAATATCTGGAATCAATACTTTCTTGTCTGGATTTAGCATATATGCAGTTTCAGCCATGAAATCTACACCACAAAATACAATAATGTCTTTGTCTTCGATTTCTTTAGCTTTAATACATAATTCTAAAGAGTCTCCAAGGAAATCAGCTACTTCCTGAACTTCTTTAGGTTGATAATTATGTGCGAGAATAATAGCATTTTTATCTTCTTTCAATTGAATAATTTCTTTCTGTAATTCTGAGTTCATAAAATCACTTTTCTTGTTTTGAATATTGCTAGTATGAAATTTTCTTAATTGTTTATAATTTGTTGATTTATTATTATTATATTGTTTAAACTTTTTATTATACTTATGTTACTTGAATAGATTAAATAACTGCTTTTAAACTTTTTATTATACTTATGTTACTTGAATAGCTTAAATGACTGCTTTTAAACTTTTTATTATACTTATGTTACTTGAATAGCTTAAATAAGTTCTTTTTTAATTAATACTGATAATTTAAGTAGTTGTAAATAATCTTATTGGACTCTTCTAAAATTGCCACTTTTCCAGGGTCTCTATCTTTGTAATCCTTTACCCAAAAGCTGACTTCAACCCTTGCACCATCTTCCATCATTTCCTTTGCTAAAATTATTGTTTCCTTTTCCTTGTCAATCAAGTCATATTTTTGCATTGCTTGGCTTATTTTTTCCTTATATTCAAATATATCCAATCCATGCGGTAAGATAATTTCTGTCCTAATCCTATAATCCTCTCCCAATGGGAAGTTCTTATATGTTTTAGTGGAAAGAACAGAGTTTGGTATGGTAACTTTAAAGTTGTCTAATCCAATCATTGTCGTATTTCTAAATCCCACTTTGGTGATAACTCCCTTTCTTCCATCAACTTCTATTGTTTCCCCAACCTGTACATTCTTATCACCTATGACAAAAATTCCAGATACGAAGTTGGATACAATGTCCTTTGATGCAAAACCTAAAACGATACTGACTATACCTAAACTTAAGATGATGTTCTGCAAGTCTATTCCAACTAAATGAAGTATCCAAGCAAGGGCTATTAGGATAATACTATATCTTAAAAGGTCCTTAAGCAGATAGTGTGCGGTAAGGTTAAGATCATACCTTTTCTCTAACTTTAATAATATTTTGTCTCCAAGTTTTATGACTATGGATGTGATAATGATGATTATGATGATTGAGCAAATTGTGCCTATATCAAATAAATTTGCTAAAATAGCTTCGAACCAGTCTGATGTTGTCATTTTTACACCTAGTTATTAGTCTTCTCTTGATATTTATATTGAATTCATTAAATAGTTAGTTTTTGTTTTTGCATTGTATATTGAATGCTTTGAATAGTTAGTTTTTGTTTTGCTCTAAATATTGAATTCATTTAAATGCTAGTTTTTATTTTTGCTGTTTATATTGAATACCTTAAAGTCTTCAGCCACTTCGCTGTTTTCAAAGACTTCACGAGCTTCTCTTTCTAAAATATCAAATTGCCGATATCTTGGGCTAATGTGGGTTAGGATCAATTTGCCTACATTTGCCGCTTTTGCAATGTCAGCAGCATCCTTAGCAGTGGAATGGCCATGCTCGAAAGCATTTTCCCTATCTGCTTCCTCAAATGTTGCCTCATGAATTAAGATGTCACTGTCTTGAGCAAGCTCTATTAACTTCATTGAAGGTCTTGTATCTCCAGAATAAGTTACTTTAAGTCCTTTTCTAGGTTCTCCAAGCACTTGCTCTGGCTTTATGATTTTGCCTTCCACTTCAACTTCCTCTCCTTTGTGGAGTTTTCCAAAGAGCGGTCCTGGAGGAACGCCAAGTTCAATGGCTTTTTCTCTTAAGAAGCGAGGTTTTTTCTTTTCAGTAATTGAATAAGAATTATTAGGAACACTATGCTTTGTTTTAGTTGTTTCTATTCTGTATTTCTCTGTCTCTACAACTATGCCTTCATCCACTTCATGCACATTCAAGTCAAACTCTATCTTAAAGTATCCTGTATGTGTGATTGCATCAATCACCCTTTTCATGCCCTTTGGTCCATAGATGTCTAATGGGGTTTCCCTTTGTCTTAGGCCCATGGATTGGATAAGTCCTCCTAATCCAAGAATATGGTCTCCGTGGAAGTGGCTTATGAATATCTTATCCACTTTCATTGGACTTACATTTGCTTCGATGAATTGCCTTTGGGTTCCTTCTCCACAGTCAAAAAGGAATACTTCTCCAAACTCTCTTATGACTATTGCAGCGTGGTTTCTCTCCCTTGAAGGCACTGCAGATGATGTTCCTAAAAATATGATTTCCATATGATCACGTAAATTAAAGATTATTTTTAAATTTGTTTTAATTTTTTAGTTATATTAATTTTAATTTTGTTAATTTAAATATATAAACTATAACAACTAATATTCTATTAAGTAAAATAATTTAGCCCATTAAAAAACTTATATTGCTTTTATTATTTAACTAGATTCAATGAAATATTAGTAATTAATTAGATTCAATAGAATATTAGTATTTGACTAGATTCAATAAAATTTAACTTTTGGTGTAAAAATGGATGATGTAATTAAATTTATGCTTAAGGAGGATGAAGGCTTTGGAGATATCACTTCAAATGCATTGATTCCAGAAGATAAAACTTTTTATGCTAAATTGGTCTCTAAAGATGATGGAATACTTGCTGGGATAGAAGTCATTAAGGGAATGTTTGAAGAGTATGGCATTGACATTTTGTCCTCAATGGATGATGGGGATAAGATTAAAAAAGGAGACATTCTTTTAGAGCTTGAAGGAAATGCAAGAAAAATTCTTTTATTAGAGAGGACTGCACTTAATCTTCTAATGAGAATGTCTGGTGTTGCAACTAAAACCAATAGAATAGTCAAAAGTGTTAATGAGATAAATGATAAGATTAGGGTTGCAGGAACTAGAAAGACAGCCCCTGCACTTCAAAAGTTTGATAAGATGTCTATTTCCATTGGTGGTGGAGATCCTCATAGGTCTGCACTGGATGATATGGTCCTGATTAAGGACAATCACATTGCAGTTGTCGGCTCTGTTGAAGAGGCCTTAAAGAGAGCTAAGAAAAATGTGAGCTTTTCCAAAAAGATTGAAATCGAAGTGGAAAATGCTGAAGATGCAGTCATTGCTGCTGAAAATGGTGCTGATATTATCATGTTTGATAATATGAGTCCAAAGGAAGCTCAGGATACTCTGGATATTCTAATTAAAAATGATTTAAGAGAAAATGTGCTGATTGAGATTTCCGGTGGAATAACTGAGGACAATATTTTGGATTATGCTCCTTTAGATGTGGATATCATTTCATTAGGTTCCTTAACTCATCAAGCAAGCAGCTTAAACTTTAGCTTGGATATGGATTAGTTCATTATAAA
>ONYG01000075.1 GCA_900321995.1 uncultured Methanobrevibacter sp.
CAAGACCTAAAGCTTTAACAGCATCTCTTGATGCAGCTGCTGCTTGGTGGTGTCTTGCTACACTGTTTTCAAGTCCTTCTTCATGAAGAACTTCAAGTGCTGCTTTTAAACCGTAGATTAATGAAACTGATGGGGTGTAAGGAGTTTGAGCAGGGGTCTTATTACCGTTTGCTCTGTATTTAGGCATGTTTAAGTAGTAGTTGTTAGGTTCTACCTTTTCACATGCTGCCCATGCATCGTCATTGAAGGTAATTGCTGCAAGTCCAGGAGGTGCAGCGAGACATTTTTGAGAACCGGTTACACAAGCGTCAATATGGAACTTGTCTACATCAACATAGTCTCCACCTAAGGAGGATACGGTATCTACAATGAATAATGCGTCGTAATCTTTCATGACTTCTCCTACTTCTTGAATAGGAGCAGCCACTCCAGTGGAAGTTTCGTTGTGAACCATAGTTACAGCTTTAATGTCTTCATCAGCTTCTAAAGCTTCTTGAACTTGATCAGGAGTTACAGCAGTTCCCCATTCAACATTTAAAGGTACGGATTCAATTCCATGGTATTTTGCAATGTCTGCAAATCTTTCTCCGAATTTTCCTCCGATGACGTTTAATACTTTGTCTCCTCTGTTAACAAGGTTGGAAAGTGCTGCTTCCATTGCAGAAGTTCCAGAACCGGTTAAGATGTAAGAATCATTTTCAGTTTGGAAAGTCTTAGACATTAATTGTGTAGTTTCAGTATAGATTTCTCCGAATTCGTCTCCTCTATGGTTTACTACAGCTTTTCCCATAGCTTGCAATACTCTTGGGTCAGCGGTAGTAGGACCTGGAAGCATTAATAAAATTTCATTCATTTATTTTCCTCCAATATAAATATAAGTTAATAAGCTTGATGAAGTTATTTTATTTGATTATTGTTTATTTGTATAAAATTCTTTAAATTTTTGAATTTTATTTCAAGCTATATATAATTTATTTTATTAATAGTTTTTAAATATTTTGTCGGCATTTTGTTTTCTTATTCTGTGATTTTGTTTAAGGTCATTTTTATAAAAAATCATATGTGTTTGCTTAGGGAATTGTTTATTTTTGCTTGTGGTTTTTAGGTGGGGTCTTTTTATTAATCCCTTAATTTGTTTGCAGTTTTTGATTATTTTTTTAATTAATCTAGTTAATCTTTGTGGTAATTTTTATAAGCAACTTTATAAAGACTTATAATAAGAGGTTTTCCTATGAGTTTTAGAACAAAAAGAGTAATTCGAACCACACCATTTATGATGATATATGAGTTTTTCCTTATGAAATACTTGTTTTTGCTATTTGGTGGTTTGGATGATTTATATGTTCTTTTATTAACTGTTTTGTTCGGAATATTAAATATAGTTCCAATGATTTATGAAGAGAAGAAATCAAGGTTTATAACAAGGATCCTTAGTGAGATTGCAGGAATTTGGATTTGGATGTCTCTCTTTTTCTTATTTGATATTCTCATAATCTATATTATTGGAGCATTTATAAAGATTCCCTTTTATCTTGTAGTTGCTTTTATTCTTTTAGTTCCTATAATAACAGTTTACAGCTATTATCATGCTCATAAGTTCATTGTTCATGAGAAAACATTAGAATTAGATAATTTAAGTGAAGATATAAACATCATTCATCTTTCCGATGTTCATTATGGTTCCATAAGGCATAAGAACCATATACTAAAATTAAGAGATAAAATAAAGGAAATTGAAGATGATTGTGATTTAGCCATTATCTCTGGAGACCTTGCTGATGGCTCTTGTGTAGTTGAAGAGGATGATTTCTTGCCATTGAAGGACCTAAGCATTCCAATAATCTTTACTGCAGGCAATCATGACTTTTATCCAGGAATAGAAAATGTTTATGCTGCATGCAGAAAAGCGGATATTAGAATATTGGATAATGAGGGAATGGATTTTAAGGATTTAAACATTTTTGGTTTGACTTACAGCTTTGGAGATATAGAAAAGGTAAGCCTAGATGATCTAAGTGGGTTCATTGATGAGAATAAGGTAAACATTTTGAATTATCATGTTCCTCAAAACTGGGAAGGATTTTCAAGAATTGGCTTTGATATCCAATTGTCTGGACATACTCATGGAGGACAGTTTTATCCTGTTGTCTGGATAGGAAATATGATAATGTATAATATGGGCCTATTTAAGAGAAGTGTTGGCCGAAAGGATAGATATTTGCATGTTACAACAGGTGTAGGCTCAATGGATTATCCTTTCAGATGGGGTACAGATGCTGAACTTGTTATCTTGAAGTTAAGGCCTAAAAGTTAGGTTTAACTGTCATTTTAGTGATACTTGCCCTTTGATAAAATTTTTATAATAATTGATTTTAAAATTTATATTTTAACGTTTTGTGATATGATGAATAAAAGAATAGTAAAGCGCAATGGAGATGAGATATTTCCTCTTGGATTAGGTGCTATGAGGCTTCCAACTAAAAATAATTCTATTGATAGGGATTTGGCTAAAGAATACATTCTATATGCAATAGATAATGGAATAAACTATATAGATACTGCATATGCTTATCATGGTGGAGAAAGCGAATCATTTTTAGGAGATATTTTAAGCTTAAGCGATGAAAATGGTGTTAAATATAGGGATAAGGTAAAATTATCCACTAAATTGCCTTCTTGGATGGTAAGATCTAGGGAAGATATGGATGCCTTTTTAAATGAGCAGTTAAGAAAACTTAAGAGTGACTGTATAGACTACTATTACATTCATAGTGTAGACTTGTCAACCATTTTAAGACTTAAGAAATTAGGTTTATATGAGTTTTTAGAGAAGTCCCGTAGTGAAGGCAAGATTAAAAACGTCGGATTTTCATATCATGGGGCTCCTAATGAGTTTAATGAATTGATTGACGATTATGATTGGGATATGGTTCTTGTCCAGTATAATTATATGGATGTGAATGCTCAAGCAGGCATAAGGGGAATTCAGTACGCTTATGAAAAGGGCATTGCAGTCTTTGTTATGGAACCTTTAAAAGGAGGAATTCTTGCTGGAGAATTGCCTAAGGAAGTTGATGACTTGTTTGCTGGTGTTGATTCAAACAGGTCTTCAGTTGATTGGGCCTTAAGTTGGGTCTTGAATCAAAAGGAAATCACATGTGTATTGTCTGGAATGGGTTCTCTTGAACAGATTAAGGAGAATATGGCTATTGCAGAAAG
>ONYG01000071.1 GCA_900321995.1 uncultured Methanobrevibacter sp.
CTATTTTTATTCTTATTTTTCAGGAGATTTTCTTATTTTTTTAAGTTTTTACTATTTTTATTCTATTTTTACTATTTTTGTTCTTTTTTTTTAATTATGAATATTTTTTTTTTTTTATTCGGATGGATTGTTTTTTAAGATTCAAAATCTAAATTTTATAAAAACTTATTTAATTTATTAAATAAATATTTATAAAATGAATAAAAAATAATTATTTTTAATGTATTTAATTATTTTAATTTAATTATTCTAATCAATTTTATTATAGATTTATAGGTGTTTAAATGCGTGGAGACTTATGTGATGGAATAGTTACAATCACTATCGAACCTGGTAATGAAAGGGCTGTTTCACTTAATCAAAAAAGCCAATTTGGTAAATTATCTGAAGACTGTTTAGAGCTTTCACTTATGGAAGCCGCTTACTTGATGGAAAGCGGACGTTTAGATATTTATGAAGATGACACTAAATGTGAAATGCCATACATTGTAGATATGATTAAAGATCAAAATCTTTATGGAAAATATCTTGTCTATAGGGACTTGAAGAATAGAGGCTACATTATTAAGACAGGATTCAAATATGGTTCTGAATTCAGATTATATGAAAGGGGAACCGGGCCTGGCAAAACTCACTCTGATTTTCTTGTAAAGGTTTTGTATGAAACAAATGAAGTGAATGTCTTAGATTTTGCAAGCTATGTTAGAGTCTCTCACGGAGTAAATAAGAAATTATTGCTTGCTGTTGTTGATGATGATTTGGATGTGACCTATTATAATATCGAATGGACTCGTCCATAGCTAGAAACTTATGAAAAATATTGTCACTAATGAACATGTAAAAATTATTGAAAATATGAAGGAAACTTTTAGTTAATTAAATTAAAGAAACTATCGGTATTTCAATAGTTTCAAAGAATAATCTATAATTAAAATTATCAAGTATTTAATTTAAAAGAATGAAAAGAATTTTAGGTGATTTTGTGATTGATCCATGGGCATCATTTGCACTCGATTATGATAAATTAGTTAATCAGTTTGGTATAAAAAAGTTTGATGAAGTTTTAGATTCTATAGAAGACCCTGCAAGACTCATGAAAAGAGGCGTGATCTTTGGGCACCGTGATTTTGATAAGTTGGTTCCAACAATCAATAGTGGAAAGGACTTTGCAGTTATGACTGGTATGATGCCAAGCGGTCAAATGCATATTGGTCATAAGATGGTTATAGACCAACTTAAATGGTATTTTGAAAAAGGAGCAAGCTTATCCTTATCAATTGCAGATATGGAATCCTATGCTGCAAGAGGAATTAGCTTTGAAAAGGCAAAGGACATTGCAATAAATGAATATCTAAAGAATTACATTGCCTTAGGCCTTGACCTTACAGCAGATAATGTGAATGTTTATCTCCAATCTCAAAACAAGACATTGAATGACTTGACATTTAAGCTTGCAAAAAAGGTCAATTTTAATAATATGCATGCGATTTATGGATTTAACGAAAGCACAAACATTGCACACTTGTATGTTCCTTTAGTGCAGGTGGCAGATATTTTGCTTCCTCAGACTGAAGAGTTTGGAGGTCCTAAACAGGTAATTGTGCCTGTAGGTGTAGACCAAGACCCTCACCTTAGATTGACTAGAGACATTGCTGCAAAGATGAATGAGGAATATGGATTCATTGCACCTGCTTCCACTTATCATAGGTTCTTGACAGGCCTTACTGGAGATAAGATGTCAAGCAGTAAGCCAAACACTGCAATTTACTTGAATGAAACTCCTAAACAGGCTGAGAAAAAGGTTAAGTCTTCCAAAACTGGTGGAAGAGAAACTCTTGATGAGCAAAAGGAATTAGGCGGAAGGCCTGATGAATGTGTAATCTATGAAATGCTTGTTTATCATTTGATTGATGATGATAAGGAGCTTGATAAGATTAGGGAAGAGTGCATGAATGGATCTATGATGTGCGGTCATTGTAAGGTTCATACTGCAGAGCTTATGAAAGACTTCTTTGAAGACTTGAAGGTAAAGCAGGAAGATTCATTGGAAATTGCAGAATCCTTATTTGATTAGATGGGTTAATTTTAGTATTATTTGAGTTAATCTTATAAAAATTATTTTTCTTTCTATTAGATTTAGTTAGGTTGATATTATGGTAGAATTTAAAAATTGGGTCAATATCATTAAGGAAGAGGTTAAATTGGCATTTTCTAATAACAAAGACCTTTTATTCTTCTCCATATTGGTATTCATTATTCCATTGGTAATAGGATATATCTATGCAGACCAAATTTCCAGCTATATTCAGCCTGTAGTAGAAAACTTTGAAAAGCAAGTGGAAAATGGAACAGTGACATTAACAACCCATTCACTCTTTTTGAATAACTTTAAAGTTTCCCTTATTCTTTATGCTCTTTCAGCACTTGGTGGCGTGTTAGGATTATTTGTTTTATTTAATAATGGATTATTCATTGGATTTTATGGTAACGGATATGATTTGCTTACTTATATTATTTTAACACTTCCTCATGGTATCTTTGAACTACCTGCTATTATTATATCCACAACTGGAGGTTTAGTGCTTCTTTCATTTATATTGCACTTCATATACAACCTATTCTATCCGGATTATTCATATGTGGATATATTTGATCCTTACTTCTCTGACGTTAAGATTTCAGCGAAGCAAAGAATATCTGCAGCATTTAATAAGAATAAAAATAAGATTAAGGAATCATTTGTCTTGCTTTGTGTTTCTGTAGTCCTTTTGTTGATTGCTGCAACAATTGAAGCAAATTTAACCATTCCATTTGCATATTGGATTTCTTCAATATTTGGAAATGCTATGGCATTTATTTAATAAAAATTTAAATTCATTATTTTCTATTTTTTTTATTTCTTTATTTTTTAGCCCTTTTTTCATTGGTTTTATTTTTTTATTTCATTATTTTTTTTAGTCCTTTTATTGTTTTTTCTTTTTTTATTAATAATCATTTTTTCATTGATTTAATTCTTTTGAGGAGTATAATTTTAAAATAAGTTTTTATACTATGATAATTATAACTATATGATGTATATTAATTATAATCAAATTTTATAAAAGTTTATTTTAAATTAAATTTTTAAAGATTATTTAAATCTATTGGATTTTTAAATTATAATTAATCAAATAAAAAAATTATTTTATAAATTAAACTAATTAATTATTTATGTGATAACATGATTAGATGTGTGTCCTGTGGTGAAGAATACGAAGATGATGAAGTTATCTACAACTGTAAAAAATGTGGTTCTGTTTTAGAAGTGGAAGTTGAAGTAGACGTTCCTAAAGACACTTTTGATGGCAGAAGAGATAACTTATGGAAATATAAAGAATGTTTACCTGTTGATGCAAGCAAAAGAGTATCCTTAGATGAAGGAGGAACTCCATTTTGCAAATGTGACAAATTAGGTGAAGAGCTTGGAGTTGACTTATATGTGAAAGTTGAAGGTTCTAACCCTACTGGCAGTTTTAAGGACAGAGGAATGACTATTGGTATGACTAAAGCTATGATGCTTGGTGTAGATACTGTAGGTTGCGCTTCCACTGGAAACACTTCTGCTTCTCTTGCGGCTTATGCTGCTAGAGCTGGACTTAGATGTGCAGTGTTCTTGCCTGCAGGTAAAGTGGCTCTCGGTAAATTGGCACAAGCAATGTTCCATGGGGCTGAAGTATTTTCCATTAACGGTAATTTTGATGAGGCATTAGAAGCTATGACTCAACTTGCACGTGAAAAATACTTATACTTACTTAATTCAATTAACCCATTCAGATTAGAAGGTCAAAAAACCATTGGGTATGAAATTGTTCATGATTTAGGATGGGAATCTCCTGACAGGATTGTATTGCCTGTAGGAAATGCAGGAAACATTTCCGCTATCTGGAAAGGTATCACTGAGTTCCATAATGCAGGATTCATGAAAGACTTGCCAATGATGACTGGTATTCAAGCTGAAGGTGCTTGTCCTATTGCAAACGCTTATAGGGATAACACTATGGAAATGACTCCTGTTGAAAATCCTGAAACCATTGCTACTGCAATTCGTATTGGAGCTCCTGTGAGTGCAATTAAAGCATTAAGAGCTATTTATGACTCTAATGGTATGGCTGAAACCGTAACTGATGAAGAAATCTTAGACGCTCAAAAATTACTTGCAAGAACTGAAGGAATTGGTGTAGAACCTGCTTCTGCAGCTTCCATTGCAGGTTTAAAGAAATTAGTAGAGCAAGGCGATGTGGATAAAGGAGAAAGAGTAGTTTGTGTCGTAACTGGACACTTGCTTAAAGATCCTAACACAGCTATTGATGCATGTGTTGATCCTATTAAGGTCGATGCTGACATTAACAAGATTAAAGAGATTATACTTAATAAATAAGTAACTTCTATCTCTTTTTACTTTTTTCTTAATTTTTTTTTTTAATTTACAATTTTTTCTATTTTTTACTTTTTTCTTAATTTTTATTTTTTACAATTTTTACAATTTTTACTTTTTTTCTATTTTTTACTTTTTTCCAATCTTTATTTTTTAATTTTTTTACTATTTTTTAATTCATCATCTCAAATATAATTAATTGTTTTTTAATTTCTTAATTCATTTGCACTTATTTTTCAATAAAAAAATTTATATTTTTTTAGTTATTAGTAAAGTTATGTTTAAAAATTTATTTTTTATTTATATTGGATTTTTATTAATTTTTTCAAATTTAAATATCTTATTAATGGTTATATTGTGTTTAGTTCTTAATAATTATTTATTTTTTTATTATAACTTCTCTTTATTTCTTATTTGCTTTTTCTAAGCATATTTCTTTGTTTTTTCCTAAATTTTTATTATGTTCGTATAAGTATAAAATTTTATAAGAATTGTTGTTTTTTTTATTTTTTTAATATTTTTCTTTTATTTTTTTATCTATTTTCTATTAGTCAATTATATTTGAATTGATAAAATATTTTTTTATGAATTTTTGATTATTTTTATATTTATTGTTAAGATTTAATTTAAAAATATAGCAATTTTATAAATTAATTTTTATTAGTATAGTGTATATAATATTAAATTTTAAGCATTTTTAATCGATATATTTATATATTAAAAAATATACAATTATTATTATAAAAATTTGAGGTGTTAAATATGGAATTACCAATTGCTCCTATAGGAAGAATATTAAAAAACGCTGGTGCTGAAAGAGTAGCTGACGCAGCTAAAGAAGAATTAGCTGAAGCAATCGAAGAATACGGTAACGAAATTGCTCAAAAAGCAGTTAACTTCGCACGCCACGCTGGTAGAAAAACTGTAAAAGCTGAAGACATCAAATTAGCAATTAAATAGATTTTCTATTGGTTTTTTAGTAAAGATCTGATTTAAGTTTTATCTTAATTCTTTTCTTTTATTCGGAATATAGAGAATAAACATTACTCTTTTGAGTAGTTTTTTTATAAAAATTATCTTTTCGATAATTTTTATTTTCTTTTTTTATTATTTTTTTATTTTAAGTGATTTTAATTATTATTTTGAAATTTAGTTGATTATGGCTATTTTTTCATAAAATATTTCTTTTTTGAACTGGTATATTAACAACATTTATATACTATTATTAACATAACTGTAATATGTCTAGTTCTCTAGAATTTATTTCATTAATACTAAATTGAAAAATTTTATATTATTAGCTAATTTTACTTAAACTAATAATATTCATTGAAAATATTAAACTAAGATAGAATACTTTTTAAAATTTTATTTTAGCATTTATTATTTAGTGATATGAATATAATATTTAGAGTTATAGATTAAAACTTTAAATCTGTGATTATAATTGAATATTTTATACAATTTTTTATGAGATTAAAATTTATTTGATTTAATTAATTCTAATTAATTTTTATTAAAATCTGATATTTTAATAAGTTTTATCTATAATTGATAAAAATATTTTATTATTTTATAATAATATTGTATATTTAATTATTTTTACTGATTTTATTTGCTGTAATTTGTTTAATTTAAAAATATGATATGCATAATTTTATTTTAAACCGGATTGATTTTTGATCTTGTTGAATGATTATTGCTTATTTTAAAATTAATGAATTACTGTTTTAATTATTATAATTGTATTTAATAAATAAATTTAAAAATGGAGATTTATTACAGTTATAATATTTGCCGATGGATGGCAAAAAAGCCAGATGAAAAAGGAGGTAAATTATATGGCAAACATTTATGTAAAATTTGACACACCTGAAGAAATCGCTAACAAAGCAGA
>ONYG01000017.1 GCA_900321995.1 uncultured Methanobrevibacter sp.
GCCTTGGCAGCAATCTTCTTTGTGGTTGCTTTAGCCAAACCTTCTTCCTGAAGAATCTCGAATGTTGCGTTAATTATTTTTTCATCTGTTCCACTGAACACTTGCATAATAAAACTCCCTTATATAAATATAATGGTAAACCTATATAAAAATCTAATTAAAACTTAGTAAATTGTGATAAACCATTAAAGGCTCAAGATAAGAAAAAATAATCTTTTGAATTAAAATTAAAACTAAGCTTATAATTAAATTGTAACTAAAGTATAAGTAAAAAATAAGAAAAAAATAACTAAAATATAACTAAACTATAACTAAAGTATAACTAAACTATAAGAAAAAAATAACTAAAATGTAAGTAAAAAATAAGTAAACTATAATTAAACTATAAGAAAAAAATAACTAAAATGTAAGTAAAAAATAAGTAAACTATCTAAAAAATAACTCTAAAATATAACTAAATTATAACTAAAATATAAGTAAAAAATAAGTAAATAATAAGTAAAAAATAAGCAAATTATAATAAAAAAATCCCATATGTCCTAAAAAAAGAAAAAAGATTATTCATAATGAATAATCAACTATTTAGAGTTTTCTCCTATTTCACCAAACCAATCTGTTTTCGCAGCAACATAATATACAATCAAGAATACAATCACTTCAAATACAAGAGCATATGCAAAATCAAAGAGGGTTATATTAGTAGCTGATGATTGGAGTCCAAACATAACAAGCAATGCAATGGACATGTTCATTGCAGTATGCAATGCAGAGCTAACTTCTATACCATTAGATTTCCAGGCTAAAAATCCAAACATAAGACCGCCAAAGAATATTTCAAAGTTTCCTAAGCTATTGTATCCATGAGAGACTGCAAAGATTACAGATTGTATAATAATCGCCAATACTGGTATATTAGACCATGATCCCAAGGTCTGCATAATCAGTCCACGATATAGGTATTCTTCAGCAATGCACTGGAGAGGTACCAATATCAGACAGATCAATAAAAACACTACTGAGAAATGATAAGTTCCTTGAAAACCTCCCATAGCAGCCTCTATAATCCCAGAAATCATGAATATTATAAAAGGAATTATTAAAGCCTTAAAGTAGAGTTTATAGTTCCATCCTCCACGTGAAGATACATAGGATGAAAATGGCCTGTCCTTAACGATCCTTGCTGCAAGATATAATGATGGAATCAAGACGATTATTCCCAAATCACTATAGATTTGGCCGGCTTCAGTATTCATAGCCTCATATCCTCCATTTACAATGGAGTCAAAAAAGTCCAATCCCACTATCTGAGAAAAAATCACTGCAAGTATTCCGTTAAGTATCAGTGCGAAGACCATTGTAAGTATGAAAACGAGTATAGGCTTATACCATTTATACTTTTCAAAAGTTCGTCCAAATGTAATATATTCAGAAATTTCTTCATCACTCATAATTATAGATTATCTTTTTATAATATATAATTATTTAAGTTTATTTTGAATCTTATTAAAAAGCAAAGAAAAAGAAGTATAAATAAGCAATTTAAGCAAAATTAAACAAATTTATAAGTTTATTTTTCAATAGAATTAAAAAATGAACATTTTTTAAAAATTAATAATTTATTTGAAAATAATAAAAAACTAAGCTCCATCAATCAACTTACGAATAATTCCTAAGACAAACTCTCGAACATTTAACTTTCCAGCACTGTCATCACCTGGCACTAGACCAAAGGCACCTACAGACTCAACACCACCTGAAGGTTCAGGATAAATCCTATCAACAGACCCAGGATATAAAACAAATGCACATACAGTATCCTCTATAGCGTCCTTATAGGCATGCATCTTAACAATATCCACATTCTTAAAGGAATCATCATTAAGATTAAGCTTATACTTTGCATCAAAATGAATGATATAACGACTGTCTCCAATATGAACAATCAGGCTATAGTCTGGCCTAAGGCTAACAGAATATGTCTTAATCTTAGCAGTTCTAGAAAATGTTCTATTGTAGAGAAGATCTACATCAACAGAAACTCCATCAATATCCAAGTTAAATCCACACTCAAGATTCTCCTTAAGTGATATGTTAAAGTCATCTCCAAGTGAAAATACATCAAAGAAGTCACAGGATTCACTAGACATTTCATTTAGAAGATCAAACAATTCAAAATAGCACCAGAATTCATATAGACGGAATAGCTTTTTCTCTCCACCCCTAAACTCATAGGACAGTTCATCCCACTTAAGATGAAATCCTAACTCGAACATAAGATAGTAGGAAAGTATATCACGATAACCTTCTCTTTTCTGCAAAGTTTGTGAATTTAAAGGCACATAATCCATAGGAGATATGTCTTTAAAGAAGCCTTGTGATAAGTATCCTCCTAGCATCTCCTTATATTGAAAAAGTTTATCATGGACATACATATCCTCCTTGGACTTTTTCAAAAGAACATCGATTAATGAATCGACACGCTCAAGAAAGTTCTTATAGAAACGATTTTCAGCAACATCTATATTATCAACATATCGAGTTTCCCGAACATTAAGAGGAACATATCCTTTAGTATGCCTTGCCCATATGGAATCCTCATCTTGACTCTTATAAAGATTTTTGGAATTTGAAAAAACATCAATCAAGTCATTTGGATTTATATTAGATGCAAATGATGTGGGAACCTCTTCAACTGTATTTTCCAAAGAGGAATATAGGTTGCGGGATAAGTATTCAACTGTAGAAGGCAGGTTCTCATCCTTAAATAAGTATTCAAGCAGCATAAACTCTTCATAGCCTGTCTTTTCCTCAAGCTCATCAAGCTCAAATGATTGAAATAGTGGAGATGATGACTCATAGATAAGGCTTTGACTGTATTTAGAAATGTCACCTATCATGGCAGAGTACTGTTCAATATAATCTATCTTGCGGGAGCGAACCTCAAATGGAATTTCGTATACAGTATCTCCTCCA
>ONYG01000013.1 GCA_900321995.1 uncultured Methanobrevibacter sp.
ATCCACACAAAAATCATACGAGTTAAACCCTGACGGCACACTCACCATAGAAGGAATAGCCTCAACCACCAACAAGGACCTTCAAGGGGACATAGTCTTGCCATCAGCTATTGACTCCATGAAAACACAACTACTTACAAGTAGCAAAAACCTTCATGGAGACCATAAGTACGACTTGTTTGATGGAATAATCGGCGCTATCAAGGAAGTAATGGATACCGATGAAAATGTATTGAAGATCAAGTCTGTAATCCGTTCCAAGTTTGCAGCCGAGATAAAGGAAATGTTGGACATTGGAATTAATCTTGGCCTAAGCATAGGGGGAAGGATTAAGGATTATAATACTATCCCTGATGGGTGGGAAATAAAGGACATTGACCTTTTAGAAATCAGTTTGACTGGTATGCCCGCTAATTGGGATACATTTGGAACCATCACTGCCAGCAATGGTATAGTTGAATCTAAGTGTTTGAATGGTGCATGTCATGTTATACGAAAAAACTTAATGGATGATAAGATGTCAGAAGAACAAAAAATTGATGAAACTCAAAAGAATGTCACTGAAGGCACTGCAGATGTTTTCACTAAAGATGATGCAGTCGACCTTTTCAATGAACTTATGAGTACAAAACAAGAAGAAATCGCTCGTGAAACCGTTACTCAAGTAAGCAAAGAATTAGAAGCTATCATCAAAGACCAGTTTGACAAGTTAAAAGCTGAAACTGATGATGAATCTAAAAAACAAGAAAAAGACGAAGATGAGGATGAGGATGAAGAGAAATTAAAATCTCTCATTAACGAATCAGTCAAGGAAACCATCGACAAGTCTGTTAAAGATGCAGTTAACAGTTCCATGGGCGAATTATTTAAAGATTTGAATCAAAGAAGAGATCCTAACTTTAAAGTGGATGAAGTTAAAGAAAAAGATTTGGAAAAAAATAAGCCTGAAGAGACAGGCTTAACCAGTAAAGAAATTGCAAGACAAGTATTCGCTAACCAATCTGCAGAAGACATTGTTCTCTCTTTACTCGGATAAAAAAAAGCTATTATGAATTATTAAAAATTTAATTATGAGGTAATAATTATGTCTGCCATAGAAGAAATCAAAGCACAATTTGCTTCTCAAAACAAACAATTGGAAGCTTTATCAAAAGCTTACGACGACTTGAAAAAAGATATGATGACCACTGACAATGCACCACAATCCAGTCAAATCGCATACAGTCCTGAACTTAAAAGCAAAGTGTTTGAAAAAGCACCATACTTCAGATTCCTAGAATCTAAAGGAAGAGTTGATGACAGTTTCGGTTCAACATATGCAGGTTTCTACAAAGAAACAGATAACAGTGCAGCAAGCTGGATTGATGAGTCTGATGATATTCCTACTCAAACAGCTTCAACTTACACTGAAGACCTTAGCAAAATGAAAACCTTAATTCACCCTATCGATGTTAGCTTGATGGCTCAAATGGGTAACAATGCCATTGATATCCTTGCAAGGGAAATCGATAAAGGTTTCATTAAAGTTACCAATACCTTAGATGACACTTTACTTCAAGGTACCGGTACTGCTGCAAGCAAGGATTTTAAAGGTTTCACTAAACAAGTGACCACTAACGTGGATACCATGGATGAGGGTGAAGCAATCAGCGAAGATGTGATTGATGACATGTTAACAAGCATCATCGATGGCAATGGAGGCGTAGTGGATGCTATTGTAACCACCAATGCTGTTGCTAAACAACTTAAAAAGATAGTTGCCCCTTACAGAAGATTCAATGACAAGATTGACATTGGTTTAGGCCATCGTGTAATCGCTTATGAAGCGCCTAACGGTTCTGAAATTCCTATCCTCATTGATTCTAACCTTAAGCAAATCAACAATAAGGATGTCATGTTATTCGTTGACTCTTCCACTATTGAAGTCAAACGTTTGCTTGCACCTACCTTGATGACTAACTTGCCAACCAACAAATTAGGTACTAAAAATGCTGTCGTATCCTTTGCTACTGCAAACAATATTGCAGAATTCCGTAACGGTATTATTAAAGGCATTGATACTGGATTAGAAATTGAGTCTCCATATAGCGTTAATGTCACTGTTCCTTCTGGAGGATAAAACTTCATAAAATCATGGTTTTATTTTAAGCATTATATTCTTAAAAAAAACTATAATCCTTTTTTTTTATTTTAAGAGAGGTGAGTAATTATATGGACTCTGAAGAAACTTTAAGAGAAAACTTAAAGAAACGTTTAGAAGTAGAAATAGGAATGCCTCTCGACCCCAAAAGTGTAAAACAGATAGACCTGGAATTCAAAGATGATATGATCCTCACGAATTTCTTCCCTATAAATGAAATTAACACATTAAAAATAGGGGATATTTGTGTGCCTTGTTCAGATTATGTTGTCAGTGAAAGTGAAGGGATAATCTATTTGAAAGAAGAAATGGCTGGAAGATTATATCTTGAATATAAATATGCCTTGCCAGAAACTGAATATTCCGGATTGTTGAATATGATGATGGAATATGAAACGGATACCAATCCGTATACTGATGCAACCAGCATAAAAGAGGAAAATGTAACTGTTTCATATGATTCCAGCACCACCAAAGGAGCACTTATACAATCACTCATAACAGATTTAAGAAATCGCTATAACTGTACAGTGAGGATGATATAATATGCCTCCTTTTTTCATCAATTCCCAAATGGAATTATACACTCACAATACTGAAGGATATGATGATTATGGACCAGTTTCAACATATGCTCTTCGTGAAACTGTGCCAATTGATATCCAACCTTACAATCCATCATCAAGCTTAAGAGAGTTCGGTAAAATATTGCAGGATACTTTCGTCGTGATAATGGATAAGGATACAGAAATCTATGATACAGATAAGATAATTATAGATGGCACACGCTATGAGATAGTTGGATCTATAGAAAATTGGAACCATACACTCTTGGCCCATAAGAAAATGCTAATACAAAAATATCGCAAAGGAGAGTGAATCTTCATGTCTGACTTTAGTGTGAATATCAAATTTGATGAATCATATTTTAAGAAATTAGGCTTGAAGGAAGGATATGAAGAGGCTATTGATGTGGCCGTAGACCATACTCTTCATGATGCTGAAAACATAAGCCGTAGAGAAGCCCCTATTGATACAGGAAATCTTCGAAGAGGCATTTCCAAATATCATAAGGAAAAATGTGAAGGAGCAATAATCTCAAGAGCACATTATTGGGTTTATCTTCAATATGGAACCAGCAAAATGAATGCCAATCCTTTTGTGACCAGAACAGCCAATAAAGTAGGGCCTAGATTCACCAAATACATTCATGAAGAGTTTAAAAATAGAAACATTATTGACTAAGGAAAAAGATTATTATGCATGTTCTAGAGAAAGCTTTTCTTGACTTGCTGCGAAATCATATCTCCATGATCCCTCCTGCAAAAATATTTGCAGGAAGCAAGTATTCACCACAGGATAACTCCCCCTGCATCACACTAAACCTTGCTGATGAAAGCTTTATAAGGGACAGATATGTTGAGATAGACAATATCCAGCATATACAAAAAAGGTACAATGCAGACCTATGGATTAACCTATGGTGCAATAGCGAAGAAGAAAGAACAGATATGATAAATGATACCACAAGACGTATCAATGAAGCTTTAGCAAACCATTATACCACATGTTCTCACTTCAATAGGGATGATGATATTTGCATCAAGACAAGTAGGGTATGTGAATCGTTAAATTCACAAAACGGCAGGGCAAACAAAAAACAATGCCCACAAATCCAACTTTACGAATCTTTTTTTACAAGAAATCATATTCCAAAACGAACCTTCTGTATAGACAGCATAACTAATCTTGACGAATTGGAACTTACACAACCATTACTTCGCACAATATTCAGATTAAACATGGATTACTTCACCTATTACCCAATAGGCGGAAGGGTCTTTGAAGACTATGCCATTGATGAGGGATTATTATGAGTAAAAAAGAAACAAAGACAGAAAAACAATCTGCAAAATCTACTTCTAAAGAAAAGAAAATTCTTTATGAAGCCGTGCAGGAGCATCCTAAAGATAACTATATAATCATGGGAGCATTATCTCTTGCAGGTTTGCTAGATCAATACTGCCAAGAAGAAAAAATTTATGGCAGATTCAATATTGAACCAAGCATAAGCGATGACGAACTAGATAAAATTATTAAAAAATTTATAGGAGAATGATGATACTATGCCAATCAGGGAAACCCCTAAAGTAAAATTCATTGAAGGAGATTCCACCACCAATAAAATTGGAACTGGTGCACAAATACCTATATTTATTTGTGCAACAAAAAACAGCACTCCCCTTGCAGGAATAGGGAAATTCACAAAATATTCTGAAACTCAAGCAGCAACAAACTTATCTACAGACCCTGGATTAATCACTGATGATACCAGCGAATTTGTATTAGGCGTGCTTAAGGACTTTTTCGATGAATCCTTAAAAATTAACTCAACAGATATTGGAGTTCCTTATATCTATTTCAAGGATATGGGAAACACTGCATTAACAGGTACCGAAGCTTGGACAAATGCAATGAAAGACGTTAAGGCAAAAAGAGATGCACAGGTAGAAGCATACATCTTCCAAAGCACTGACACTGTAGCCGCTATTAAAGGAATCCTAGTGTCTGCATTAGAAAGAGTCAAAGCAGATAATGAAAAAGGAAATCCAAGAATTATCTATTACACTATTGAAGGTGACGATAAGACCAAATTAAAACAGTTAACCAATGCTTCAACTGGAATCCAAGACAGCAGACTCGCACCTATCTTACCAGAGAAAATGGGTAAAATCCTAGCTAAAATATGCTGCACCCCATACTATGAGGAACCAGGATATACAGTTTTCCGTACCATTTCTCCAGGTACTTTAACCCAAAGGACAGATGAAGAGGAATTGGAATTGCAAAATGCAGGAATCGTTTTTGCTCGTGACGAGATTACAAATTCAAGCATCTATCCGAAAATCAACCTTGCTGTAAGCAGTGCTTTTGCTGCTGATGAAAATAGCAGACCAAACGATTCTTTGCTACATCATCGTAGAAACACTGACCAGTTAATCCGTGAAGCTGTAGATATTGTTTACCCTCAATTGAAACGCAATGAAACCCAAGTAAATCTTACTCAAGTGCAAGCAGACTTGGATGTGCTTGTCCGTGAAAAGATACGTGCAGGGTACATGAAAAACGGCACATTCATTGATGTTGTTGAGTCTGAAGAAGACCCATTCAAACTTGTAATTACTGGAAAAGCGTTACCTGTCAATGCTACAGAACTTATCGAGTTAACTGTTTATGTGGGAGAATAAAAACAACTAAAATTAGAAAAAACATAATTAAATGGAGTTGATTATAATATGCCAATTACAGTAGATCCAGATGATAATTCCCATGATATGGGATTGCTTAGACTTGGAGACGAACCTCTTGTAAGCAATGAATTTAGCTACACCATCGGTGGAGGAAACGAAGTTGGAACTGCAACTAATAGCAATAACCCTTTAAGATATAAAGGTGGAAAAAACGAATTTAGTTGGGATGCAAGCGATATTGCATACGAATACTATGATTTCCTTGTAGACGCAAAACTAAATAAACTCACTTTCCCAATCACTATCTTTAACTTTGGTCCTGATGGAGACTATAATCATAAAGGTACTTTGACTAGCGCTCGTATTGATGAAGTCAGCGTCAGTTGGGGAGATGAAGGTATGCAACTTGATGTAAGTGGAATTGCATTAGGTTATGACTCAGCATAAAATTTTCATTTTATAAATTATTTTTTAGATTTATTATCTTTTTTCCCTTTTTCTTTCTTTTTTTAATAAAAAAATTAAAGGGAGGTTTTATCATGATGAAAGATGAATTAGGATTATCTGAACAAGAAAAGCAAATAATTGACAGACAACAATTGGAAACCAGATTTTTCGAAGAATGTAAAAGATTGCCCTATGAATATTTAGAGTCTGAAGAAAAGGATTTAGTGGATAAATGTTTAAATAGGGAACATCTTAACTCTACAGAATTAACTGCACTAAAAGAATTGCTTGGACGTTACAGAAAGTTTTTAAGAAAATATGATAGTGTAGAGTTAGAAGAAAGTTTAGAGCAAAACTTAAAAATTATTAAAACCTCTGATGAATTATTACGATTATTGAATGACCCAAACCGTTTCCGAATAGATATGAATTACACTATAGGGAACGAAACTTATTTATTGAAATTAAAAATTAAACAATTGCCAGATTCTGATTACATAAGCTTATTGGATACTCAAACTAGAGTCTTCCGTGAACTGAATGACACTGAAAAAAGAGTATATGCTAAGGCTTCCACCAACCAGCAATTAAGTCCAGAAGAAGCTAAAATGCAAAAGCACATACAGGACAAAATCAACGAAAGGGCAGTTGATTATGAAAGCAATGCTCAAGACATTACTGAAATTCTCGCTAAAATTGTTGATTTTGTTGATGATCCAGATAAAACTTATACTGAAAAGTTATACTTCTGGCAACAGATAGACCTTCCAGTGAGAATCTTGTTGTTTAATAGGATAAAATCAAAATTAAATATTAGCGATAAGACTGAAGAAGAACTTTTTCCACCTGTTAGATAGTTTTATAGGGGAAGTTTACTTCAGGGTAGCAAAACATTTTGGTATTGGAATACTTGAAGTTATGAATCGTTTTTTCTCTCATGACATTGAAATTATGTTGCTTATGAGGAAATATGGTGAGGAAGTTAAGAGCGAACAAAAAAGAGCTAAGGAATTAAAGGAAGAGGCTCGTAAGAACAGATTGAAAGGAAGACATAGGAGATAGTGAAAAGCATGGTTAATCTTGCAGACCAAGTAATGTTGACTATAGCAGCAAAGGATAATGCGTCAAATGTTGCTAAAAATATTGATGGCAGTTTTCAAGGAATGGCCAGTAACATATCAAAGGCAATGGGTAGCATCAGCAGTTCTATGATGAATTTCAGTTCTGTTTCTGATAATGCTCTCCAAAGCTTAACTGGCAAATCTGCCTTGGACAATATTCTAGGTACTAGTTCTAAGGCAGAAACTAATAAGGTCTTAGTCAAGAATATGACTCAAACTGAAGAGGCATATGAGTCATTGTATGATACAATTGACAAAACAACTGACAAAAGCTTAACTAGTATGCAAGAGCTCATACCTGCTATGAATGCTTTTAAAGCAGCTACTGGTGCAAGTGATAAGGAAATGGAAAATATCACTGATGGAATGGCTAACTTTGGTGCTGCAGTGCTTGCTCAAACAGGGAGTACTGAACTTGCACAGGGTGCTATGATGGACTTGAGCAAAGGTATCAAAGGTGCATTTGCAAGTCTTGACCAGTATGGGGTAAGTGAAGATGCATTAATGAGGACTAACTTATGGTCAGGTAAGGAAGATGATGTTGAAGGTTATATTGCTGCAGTTACTGAAGTTATTGGTTCTACTGATGCATTGATGGAAACTAATGAAGGACTTGACGCTCAAATAGGCAAAACTTTTTCACGTGCAGGAAAAAAATTAGGAAATGAATTTCTACCTTCTATTAAGGACTTAAAGAAAGCCTTTATAGAATTGGATAATGAAACTGGAGGTGCGTTGGCAGGTTCAATTCTTGCTACAAGTGGAGCTATTGAAGTAATGAATCAAGGTTTATGGAATGTTTCCACTACTGTAAATGGTATTAAGGATTTGGCTGAAGGTTTCAGTGCTGTTAAGGATGCTGCTAGTGGTGCTGCAAGCATGATAAAAAATTTTGGAAAGGCATCTAAAACTATTGAAGGAGTTCAAATAGTTGGGGAAACAACAAGTATTGCTGATGATTTATTCAAAGTGCAGGAAGTAAGTCCTGAAATTGCAGAGGCTGCAGCTCATGCTGGAGCAGGATTCGGATATGGTGCAGAAAGCACACTAGAAGAAATAGAAAAGTATGCTGGAAATGCAAAATCTACCGAAAAAGATGCAATTAAACTGCTTAATGAAGCATCAGAGGCTAATGAACATGTCAATGCAGAAAAATTAAAAGCTATTTCTAAATGGGAATCCATGATGGAAGAGGCCAAAACTGCTGCTGAAGGGGTAGATGTTGTAGATGATATGGGGGACCTTGCAAAGAAAACTTCTAAAGTTTCTGAAGGAATTACTGATACAGTCGGTGCTGCAGAAGGAATAGGTGCAGCAAGTGCAGGAGCTGCAACAGCTTCAGCAGAAATTGAAGCAAGCAGTGGAATAATGGCAGGATTATCCGCTAGTTTTACAAGTATGATTGTTCCATTATTAAGTCTTGCTGCAGTAATTGCCATTATGATTCCTATTGCAGTTGCCTTAGCAGCCGAAGCATTGCTAGGATTAAAAGCAATTCAAATGGTATTTGATGCATTAGATTTTGGAGACATTGATTTATCCAGTTCAATTAAAGGTATTAAACAATTGGCTGAAGGTATAGCATGGGTAGGCTTAGCAATGGGAGCACTATCTTTTGTTAACATAACTACTGGATTGGCCGCTATGACCAGTGGATTTCTTGGTATTACTGGCCCTTTAACAATTGCTAAAGATGCACTATCTGATGCTTATAAGATATTGCAAGAATTTGCAGTAGTGAAAATAGATCCCTCAATACCCAATAACTTAAAAAGTATTGGAGAAAGTCTCAAATCAGTTTCTGATGCCATGAATGCAATAACTAATGTAACTGTAGCCACCGGCTTCAGCAATTTTATTGCATGGGCTTTCAAATTAGGAAGTGTAAGTGAAGCACTTGGACAAGCTAAAGATGATATTATTGACGCTTCTTCAAAACTCAATGAATTCAAAGATTTAACCCCTTTGGATAAGAGTGTTGCAGATAATATTCAGAATGTCTGTGATAGCCTTGCAAGTGTGGGCAATGCAATGGAAGCATTAAGAAGCATGCGAGACGGAGTCAATTGGGATGGCTTCATGGGAAGCATCTTCAAGGGAGTGAATATAGAAACCGCTTTGAATTCTGTAAAGGATGATATAATCAAAGCAAGTTCTGCATTAAAAGGATTCACTGGATTAAGTGATGTTCCAAAAGATGTAGGGACAAAAATCCAAAATGTAACAAATGCCTTAAAAAATGTTACAGATGCATTCAACAGTCTCAGAAGCATTCGTGATGATGTCAACTGGGATGGAATGATGGGAGGTATTTTTGGAGGGTCTGACATTGCATCTGCAATCACCAATGTAGGAAATCAAATCAGACAAGTCTCCACAAGATTAGCAAGCTTATCCACTATCGCATGGGTTGATGACAGCATATCAGAAAAAATCAACAAGCTTAATACTACTTTAGGAAACGTATCCAATGCAGTAACTTCAATGAAAAGCTTACCTAGCATGGAAGGATTTGATATGGGTGCAGTTAATGCAGCAGTTACAAATGTTAGAAATGTAGCAACCCAATTAAGCACATTAAGCAACATTACTTTAGGTGGAGATAGCACTACTGTACTTGGTACAATGCAAACTGCTTTAGAAAGTTTAAAGGCCACATTATCTGCTGCAAGCGGATTCTCTGCTCCAGCTACAAGCATAGGTACACAAATAGTAACTGGAGTTAAATCAGGATTATCCCCTTTAAGTTCAACAGTGACTACTGCAGTAAGTTCTGCCACTGCAAGTGCAGCTAGTGCAGGTTGGACTGGAGGGGCTTATATAGGAACCTCAACTACAAATGGATTCCGCTCTGCATTAAACTTGCATACTGTTATGAGCACTGAAATGGGATATGTTAAAACTGCTGTTGACAATGGAATAAGCGCTGCAAAAACAGCTGCTCAAAATGGTGCGAAGGAAATTGTAAGTGCGTTTCAATCAGGTATCAATGTTGGTTCTCCAGGGGACATTGCAAGAACAATGAGTGGAGAAATGAATTACACTTTAGAAGCAATCAAAAACAGCTACTCTAATCTCCGTACAGCATCAAGTGCAGCAGCAAGAAACATTGTCAGTTCCTTCGGAAATCCAAGTCTAAATATTGGGCCAAACAGCAGTTTCACTAGTGGACAAATCGGGTCATTGCAAACATTGATGTCACAAGTGCCAAATATTTCTTCTGGAGGAAATGTGACAATAATTATTGGAGAAGGAGCAGTGACAGTTGATGCACGTAATAAAACCGAAAGAGAAGCACAACAAATTCTTATCACAGCTTTGGAAAGTCTTGATACAATAACAGATATTAAAGTTAATGGAGAATGATCGCCATGAGTATGTATAGTGATATTGTTGAAGGAGTAAGCGAAAACATAGAAATCATGGGATACCCATTCTATGCAGAAAACATCTCTTCGGAAGAAGCTTATAATCGCCGTGAATACAACCGAAACAGTATACTTGGTGGAACAGAATCAGTGACTAAGGGAAAATACATTCCTAGAAGTTACACGTTCACCACTACAATTTACCATCCTGCCGATAGGCCTGATGCCTATGAAAAAATATTCAAGGAGATGGTATCAAACCCTCAAGAGATCATATCTGCATATATGGGAGGAAAATTTAAGGCTGAAATAATTATTCAAAAGAATGTGGAGGAATCTTCTCCAAATCATATGGTCTTGGATTTCAGTGTCACTGAAATACCGGAACAAACTTCCAATATTCCCGGTGAGAAATTCACCGTTCCATCACCTAAAAAAGTTACAGTTAAGACTACAACAACCAATAAAAAATCAAGTTCTTCCACAAAGAAGTCCACTAGTAAAGATTCTTCCAAAAAAGCTAATTCTGTTGCTAAAAAGAACAAGTCAAAAACTAAATAAAAGAACAATGAAAAGGATGATGTTTAGTTATGGTTCAAGTGAAATTGTCACAATCTGGATTGGAAGTGTATAAGACAAAGGATTCCAATGAAGAAAAAGTAAGCGAAGATGAGGATAAGGAAGGTTTTGTGCTTCAAAATGGTCCTGCAACAGAAATAAACTATTATTCAGGTATGTTCTCTAACAGTTTTGAAGAGGATTATGAGGATATAAGCAGTAACGGTTCAGTAAGTTTTCCAAATGTTGATGATAAGGTCTTTTATAAGGGAAGAAGAGTTTGCCTTAAAAAAGCTTGGAAAGAAGAGAACAAAAACATCACATGGGATAATCTGCAAAATGCATTATTAGGATTCATTACAGAACAGACTTACTCTCAAGACAAGGTAGACTTGAAAATCAGTGGAATGAGCAAGCTTTTGGAACAGGAACATAAGTTTGACTTTAAGAAAACTAAAAGGTCAGTGATTCTCAAGTCTATTGTTGATGCTGCAGGATTGAAATGCAAAATTAATCTTAAAGGATTAAAGGATGATGTCATTGATTATACAAATATTTCCTCAAGTAGCACCTCAACTTCCTCTGGAGGTGAAGGAGAAGACATTGATGCTAAGGTAAAGGAAATAATAGGCTCTGAAACTGACGACTACCAAAAAATGGTTCTGATTCATGAGTGGCTAAGAAAAAATCTCACTTACACTCGCTACGAATGTAGTCGCAAATCCTCTGCAAGCGAATGTCTGAAAAGTTTACATTTAAACTGTGCAGATACAGGAAGGTTAACAAGGGCAATGATGTCAAGTGCAGGTTTAAACGCACAAGTGGTTCATGGACCTAACCACTTTTGGACAGTAATCACAATAAATGGTAAGGAATATGCTAGCGATGCAACATCACATCAAAGAAGCATCAATCAAGTATGGAAAGGAATGAGTTATTATGCTAAATGTGGAGACAATCCAAGTTGTTAAATGGAGTGTATTATTTTGTCAACTATTGTACTAGGCTGTGACAGTAACGGAGTAAATGACAAGGGATGCCGTGACACCGTTGCCAAGTTGCTAGAAAATGCGGGACATAAAGTCGAAAAACTAAGCATAGGGCCAGGCCTTTTTGCTAATGCTTCATACTCAAAATCAAGCAAAGGAAAGATAGGAATTTTTCTGATTGCTGCAGGAACATTCTCAATAGCAGACCTTTACTATGGTAATACCTATTTCAAATATGCTTATTTTGGCATACGTGGGGATATTCCTTCACAAAAGGCAGGTAGGGAACCTGGTTTCAGCACACTGAAAATAGGTAAGGACCCTGACTGTACAAGTGTTTGCAGTAAAATAGCAGGACTGACATTCAAGCAAATGAATGAAAAACTAAAAGATAGAGTTCATATTGTCGGAGGTTCTACACCTACTGAAATAGGAAATAATATCGTAAAGGCAATGGGAGGAAATGCCACTGATTCCTCTTCAAGTTCAGACTCTGCAAGCACCATTAAAGAAGCATTAAAAGAAGTATTGTCCGGATGGGATGGTGATGTGGAATGTTTCATACGTGATGACACAGTCCATATACAGAAAATCAGCGACCCATCAACAGCAAAATTATCCCTTATAGAATCTAAAGACATTTTCTATGATTCAGTTAGCGTTACAGATGTAAATCCATCAACTGTCAATCATTTAGAAGTGGAATATAAGAACCAGATAATCACCATAGAAGATGAGTCTCTAATAAAGCGTTTTGGAAAAATCAGCTCCACAATATCTGCAACAGATGCCAACACCCTTAAGGGGGCTCAAGCTTTTGCAAAAACTGAATGGGCTAAAATACGCCGTGAAAATGGCCATGTATTGGAATGCAAGGTCCTTGGAAATACTAAATGGAAAATTGGCCAGTGGGTCCGTGTCTATCTCCCATCTTTTCATATTGATGATTACATGTACTTAAGCAAAGTATCTCAGGATGATTCTGACGGGGATTGGGTATGTAACCTTACTCTAGTGGATTATCCTCCAAGTCTTGGAGAGCCTGAAGATGAAGAGGAAAGCAATGATGATGAAACTTCTGTGGAGGAAAGCTCATGAAATCAGATAACATTACAGTAACCCAAGGACGAATTAAACAGGCCTTCGATAATGGCCTTGGAAAAATCATAGAGAACACCACTCAAAATATTGTTAAAAAAGAAGTGGAAAACTGCAAAATAAGAACTGGAGTGGTGACTAAATTCTATCAGTACTGGGATAAGGCAGAAGTTAAAATAGACAATGAAAACAAAAAGGTCCTATGCAAAATATTGCATCGTTTCGGTGGGGAATTAATTGATTATTATGCTCCTAATGGGGATCTTGTTTTCGATTCTGTCAGAAAGGAAAATTGCATCATCCCCCATGGGGATTTGCATTGCCTGATAATGAACATTCATGATGCAGATAGCAATGAGTATTTGCTGCTTGGATATTATTCAAATGAAGAGCTTATAGGGATAAATCCTGCAAGCCAAGGAAACTTCAAAATTGTAACCCGTGGAGGGACCAATCAGTTTTGGATCAAGTTTGGTTATGATGGCCTTGACCTAAGATTGCCTGGAAAGACCACAATAAATGCAGGGGATATGGATTCAACAATGGAATCTGTAGATTATCCATTGACAAATGATGTTTACACTAAATCGGAAGTGATTGCTTTAATAAATGACCTTAGAAGGGAATTAAATCTAGATGTCATTGAGGAGGACTGATGTATGAGCTTAACAGTAGATACTACAAGTGATGATTTCAGATTCTATAAAACATTGAACGAAGATGTTCAACTGAAAGCAGATAGTTTCAATCGTTTTGATATTCAATTCGATAATTATGATTATGTTAATGTCACGGGAAATGAATCGCTTTATAATGCCATAATCATTGCAATTATGACAAGATTTCAAGAGCTTTCATCAAATCAATTATACGATGGATTTGGTTGCAGAGTTCATGAGCTAATTAAAGCAAATCAATCCCCAATGGTAATATACAAGATAGAGTTGTTCATCACTGAGGTTCTTGAAAATATGAGAAGAATAAAAGATGTTAACTGGATAACAGTCACTGAAGCGGAAGACGGAAAATATAATGTGGAATTCAATGTTACAAGCATAAGCGATGATATGGTGAATGGAAGTGTACTATTATGAATTATGCACAAAAATATTATGATGAAATATTTGAACAGATGCTTAACGATTCCCTTGAAAAGGGATTGATAAGTCATGCAGAAGATTTCAAGGCATATATATCAAATAAAGAGGATATTAGCAACTATTATGTGATGGACAAATCAGTCATAGCGGAAATGGTTGCACTAATCTACGAGGACATTACTCGAGTCTATGAATCTCATAAAGTGGAATATGCTGAAGGAAGTGACTTAGATGACATTGGAAGAATAGTGGGTATCGAAAGGCCGCCTGCAACATCTTCGGAAACTGAAGTGACTTTCACATTAAGTTCCCTAAGCGAAGAACTGGAGGACTTGACACTTCCGGAAGGAATAATAATCTCCACTGATGACAACATCCAGTATATAACACTTGACACTCTTTATTTCACCCTTGATAAATTAAGTTCTACAGTGCAATGCAGAAGCATAGAGAAAGGAACAGACACCAAAGTCCTTGAAAATAAATTAACCCATATCATTTCTGACATTGATTATCCTTTAACATGCACAAACAGTAATGCCTCAAGCGGAGGAGTTGAAGAGTACACTGATGATGAGTACAGATATTTCCTTATGAATTGGATTAAAATACTTCTTAAAGGCTCTGAAGAGGCTTATGAATATTACTTTGCTAAGTTTGAAGGTATTGATGGCTATAAGTTGGTCCCTAATTGGGATGGCTCTGGAACTATGAAAATCATACTTGACCCTGGAACATCCTATCAGCTTAACAAGGCCTATGAAGAATTGCAATCAACAGTCACCCAAGCGACAGAGGATATTGTTATGTTTGCCCCTGTAGATAAAAATATAGATATCTATGCAATAGTCAATGTTGACATAGATTTGATAAATCCTTATTCTGATATTGAAAAGGAAGAAATCAAGAACAGGATCATTACTGCAATTAAGATATTTATTGATGGTGGATATAGGGCTGATGGAAAATACTACCCTGGACTAAACATAGGGGAAGATTTCATTCCACACAAATTGGCAGTGTTTGTCGATGAGGAAATTCCAGAGCTTAAGAATATAGAATTCAATTATCCTGAAACTTACATCAGCATTACAGATGAAGAGAAAGGAAAAACAAATACCATTAATATTGAGATGATATAAGATGCCTAAAGATAGTCTAAAAAAATTATTATTAAAATTCCCGCACTTCCTTGATAAAAGAGCAGTCAGTAACTTTTATAAATCTCAATATGTTACTAACGAATCCTTTAAGGGTATTTACCAATCATTATTTAATGTGATAGAAAGTTTCCGGTTAGATAAAAGATTAGTCATCTGGAAAGTTCAAAGCGAACCTTATATTTACTCCATTAATTTTGTGGCAAGTTATCCTCATTTGAAAACAGTCAAATGTTATAAAAATGATAATCTCATATACATAGAAACATATGGAGATAGTGAAAAAACAACTAACTTCATTTATTCATATAATTTTCCTCAAGAAAATAACAGTTTACAAGAAATCCTATCAGAATATGATGCTGAAAATCAAGATGCAGTTACAATTCCAAATGATGCAAAAATCATTCCAGACGATAAGTTCAGAATAGAAATTGAAACATATGATGAACTGAAATTAGAAAAAGGATTTCCAGAAAACGATACAGAAGAAGGAAACATTTATGATCATGATTATTCACTTGATGAAATCGGCGCATTGCACAACATTCCAAGAAGAACCTATATAGAGACAAGCGATTATGAAAACACAGAACCAAAATACAACAACCGTTTGTCTGAAGATGATTACCACTATATGAACCGTATCATAAATTATATTCTTCTTGTCAGAACAGTCCCATTGCCAGTGGCAGAAATATACAAACTCTATGGTATAGAAGCAGAAATGCTGAATCGTGAAAGGCTTCTAATCAAAATGTTTGATATAGAAAAGCACCCTCACATAAAGGATAATGGGAAGCTATACGTCTCCTCATGGGATGCGGAAAAATGGGAACATAAGGATGGTTTCTGCAAAAGAAGTGACAATAATAAGGTATTCTTTTTTGTAAGTGCTGATAACATTCAGCCTAAAATGTTCCATCCAGTAACATTCCACTTCAGTTTCCTAGACATATTTGCAGAGCCCATAACTGACGAGGAATTCCTAGTGGACATATCACTCACCACAACAGACACAAACCAGGAAACAGTCACAACAACATTAGAAACAGACCTAAAAGAATCTTCATTCAAATACAATGACCTATCCGATGAGATAGACCTATACACATTCAGTTTCACAGGAAAAGCACGGGACGGAACAGTTATAGGAATAATCTCAATAGACATCACGGTAAAAGGATGTAACGATGGGGACTTCTATGTAAGTGCAAATGGAAATGACAATAACGATGGAAAAACAAAGGAAACACCTTTCAAAACAATAACTCAAGCAATAAGCAAAATAACATCTTCTCAAGACTTAATCATAGTGCGTGGAACGATAGAACTTGATAAGCTGAATACTATTTCATCCCCCTGCACAATAATGGGATGTGCAAACGGAACAATACATTCAAGCTTCGACCATAACAAGTTCTTCAATGTATCAAAGGATAACACCATCAACTTGACAAATCTTAACCTCACCCATAACTATGCGGAATCCTATTTCAAAACAGAAGATTACACAAATGAAAACGACACATTATCCAATGTGGAAACGGTAATAATTCATGGAGGAACACCAAGCCTAACGATAAACACTCAAAAGGACAACTTCTATTATTACTATGACAATGTTCATATCACCGGAAGCTTTCTGAATCGTAAGGGAAATCCTATAAAAAGCACAGATTTGGACCTATATGTTAATGATGTGAAATTAAAGACTATCACAACAGATGATAATGGATTGATTGACGAATGGCTGCATTATGAAGAGAATGATGTTTCAAAAAACCAAGAGTTAACATATAAAGCAAAGTTCATAGGCTCTGATGTCCACTATGAAACAGAATCATCAAAGAATATCATATTCTCCAAGGACACTACAGATTTAGGCAATTTAAGGTATGGGAAATTATTAAGGATAATCTCTCAAAACAATGAATCCGGAGAATTGCTTTACCTTTATGAAAGAAGAAATGACGGAGTAGAAAATAAGAAGAATGCAGTAGCCAATTCGAATGGAGAAGCAACATTCACTTATTTGCCAAGCTATGGCCAACAACTCATATTAATTTCTGAAAATGGATGGAACATTAGAGAGGAATTCCTAATTGACGTCCGTTTCTATATCACTGACTTGGAAACAGATTCTCTTGTTATAGATGTGAAAATTGAGGGAGATAAAGGCAACTTATGTGTATTTAAGAAACCATTATCCAGTTTTAAAAAGTTATCTGATTTGGAAGATGTCATAATTGACTTAACTATTGATGATGATGGAAATTTCTATAAGGAATATTTCACTTCAAGTCACCAAGACCTATTGGAAGGCAATGAGATTTATCCAGATGATCTTGAAAAGTTAAGTAATGCAATCACAAACGTTTACTTCTCAAATGAAGAAGGCCATGAAGGAGACTTATACTGCGAAAGAATCAACATTGAAATGGAGGAGGAACCATAAAATGCCTGATGACAATAATGAATACTATGAAAATATGGATGACGAGGAGGACCAAACCTCTATTTCAGATGAAGAATTAAACAATATAAACTTCGACATATATTCTGGAGGTTGCAAATACTTCCTGAATGAGCCATATATGACGCCAAACAACTATGACATTGATTTCAATCCAAATAACATACCATCAAACATACAACTGGAAACCGCAGTAAACCTTCAGAAAAGACTTCAAAAGCTTATGCCATTGACGAAATACATACATCTGATGCTAAACTCCGAACAAACATCCTACACCAACCATATAAACATTACTACAAAAATGAAAATCAACAATAAAGAGGTGAAATTCATATGAATTTTAACTTGACTGGTTCCTACACAATACAAATCCCAGTGCAAAACATGTTCCTCAATACGAGCATAAAAGTTAAAAGTCATAATATAATCACTGTTTTCGGAGAATCCTTCTTCCTAAACAGAGCAATCAATGATAATTTTGACCCCATACAATACATTTGCCTTGGAAATGGAAAAAACAAGGCAAATAAGAATGACATCCAATTAGGCAATGAAACAATACGGAAAAAATGTGTTAAAAATGTTGATCTTGATAAGAAACAGATAATTCTCAATGCCAATTTCCCAGTAAAAGACATTTACGGAACCAGTGAAATAGGAGTTCACAATGGAAAAGTCCTAATCAGTCATGACCTTTATGAAAAACTTGATGAAAATTTCCTTACTCCAACCATTGGGGATGTTACTGTAACATATGTGTTCCAATTCTCAACAGGAACCTATAAGACCGGCTGGAAAACTGCAACAAGCACTACAAGCACTTACTATGTTGCAGAGCCTAATACTGTAATAGGAGTTTCTGAAAACGAAGGGAATGCCTATCGCAGAGTAAACAGTAAAACGCTAGTCGATTCAACAAATGGTTCCTTTTGGTATGATTCTGATACCAGCAATTTGTATATCCATACAGTTGATGGAACTGATCCAAACAATAAGGAAATAATTGTTCAACATAGGTAAGGTGAAATAAATGAGTGAGAAATGCAAACCTAAATATAAAAATCTAAACCTTATACAATCTTTCAGTGAACAAAGGTACGCCACTGTCCAGCTAATGGAACAAGCTTGTCAAAATGATGAATGGTTAAGACAGGAAGTTGAAAAATTATCATATCTTTCTCCACCTGCCGTGAGAAAAAGATTTTCACCAGTTCTTGTAGATGAAAACCAAAGCTATGGCTACCAGTTCAGCGAAGGCACACATGATGAAAACGGCAACCTTCAAAATGACACAGAATCTGAAGTGATTTTCAGTGAAAAGACAGACCCTGAAATAATAATTGACTTCAGTGACATGTCACTGATAGATGAGAATAAATCTGATTGCGCATTTGAATCATATGAGGATACTGAAGGAATTAGTCATTATAGAGCCGTTGTCCCTATGGTTGAATCAAGCAATGTAAATCTTGATTGCGCTAACTTTAAGGAAGGAGACCAGATAAACAGTTTCTGGTATGTAGGTTATGACAAGGCCAAATCATATAGCATTCGCCCAGACTGGATAAAAGATTGGAAAGATATGGAAATACCTGCAGTGGGAAGAGCCCAAACAATAAAGATTCCTAATGACATCACTGAAGGCTACCTTGAAAGTGTAGACCTGCAATTACAGAATAACGGTACCACTTGGAGCAATTGGGGAAGCCCGTTATATGTGGAAATCTTCAAAATCAGCGAGAAGAAAGTGCAAAAAACAGTATGGGATAAGAAAACTAAAAAGAACAAACCATATAGTCCAAAACAATATGAGACTATAGCTTTCCCAGATTCTAATCCTTACACTGCACTGGCTTGTGCGGAATACCAACCAAAAAGAACCACCCCACATTTCCAGAATTTCCTATTTGACAAGGCTGTAAAAGTCCATGGAGGAGAGCAATATGCCATTGTAATGTCTTCACCATTAAGCCATTACACCCATTGCCCTCGCATAGGGGGATGGGGAAGAAATTGTGCAAAATCTAAAGACCTTAATGGAGATGCATTCCTAACTGAAAACAATGGAAGAAAATGGACAAGATATGGTCGAAATGATTCCAATGTAAAATATAAGGAAGGAAGATACACCCCATCAGACTTTGCGTACCAATGCCACATCAGAGAGTATTCCCAAGGCAGAGATACTGAAGCGGATTATTACTTATATCTTAAGCCCATTCTAATAAATCCTGTAAAGGCAGTCCAGATAAGTGGAGAATATGATGGTGAAACAAATAAGACAAGCAATGACATCTCATTAACTTTTGAAGGGTCCATTAATGGTCGTGAATGGTTCACACTTCGAAGCGGAGAATGGAAATATTTCACAGAGAACTATCCTATAACCATATTCATCAGAGCTAAAATGTCAGTCACATCTTCAGGAAAGACAACACTCACCCCAACCATAGAAAATATGCATATAAACTTCAAAACAGATTCTCCAAAGGAAATGTATGTCCGCACACATTTCTTCAGCCCAAAATTAACACCTATGCTTGGAGCTAGCCTTTGGGGACGCATAAAAGCACCATTCTCATTATCTCCTGATGATGGAAACGTGACTTGCAATGTGGAAATAATTCAAGACAAGCTAATCACTGAACACTTCACAATCATAAGTGTTGAGGACTTGATAAATTATGAGTATCTTGAAATATTTGATTCAAGTAAAGTTAAGGACCAAACTGATGATAAGATTGTTGAGTATTTGGAAGATAATCCCTCAGTTATTAACAATCTTAAAAAAGAAAATATCTACATTAAACCAATAACTTTAGATGAGGAGGATCATCTATTAAGTTTTGCTCCTTCTGATGAAAGTTCCGCTCTTGGAGGATTGCCTTTAAGCCAAGGCCCTGCTTACCCTATACAAGAATGTATGGTGCAGCCAGACTGCAGCACTGCTAATGTGGTTAGCTATGGAGAATGGTATGATTTTCTTGTGGATTATGATGATAACATTTTCACATTAGATAAATCAGTACTTGACGATATGCCTACCGGTTCACTGCTTATAAGATACAATCCTGTTTTCATTGATAATCTGTCCTTGGAAGAAGTAAGCACAAGGATTGACACTGAAACTGGATTGATGGAAGAGGGACTAATACTTGATTACTTTAAGGAAACTATTGCTATAGATTCTGAAAATGTTGAAACCAGAAGAGTTAAATTAAGGGTTAGTCCAGTAGACCCTATAAGACAAGTGATATTGAATAAGGATACTGATGATGAAACTGAACTTTATGAGGATGTTGACTTTACAGTTGATTACACTAGCAAGGAATTAATATTTTCAATCTCTTCGATTGAAGGGGAATACTGTAGATTAAAGGAAAATGATTCATTGGAAATTATTTACACTCCCAACCTGGAGGACACAAGCATAGCTATTGGGTATTATGCACATAGGCTTAACAGTAATTATCAATGCAGAATCAAACCTAACTATTTCGAATATAAAGTATAAAATGGAGCCTATTCTTATGGTTGAATTTAAGACAAAAATCTATTATGAAAATACTGATGGAAACGATAATCCAAATATAATTGGTGCTGAAGTGACTGTTTATTCGGCAGCTGGAGATAACATTGGGAGCATACAGGTTACCAGCAAAAAGGATTTTGATGATCTTGTTGCTAAATTGGAAAATCTTGATGAAACTTATCTGCTGAAAACCAGTTTGGAAAGTGAAGTTAAAAAACTTGATATTAATGCAGCCACACTTGGCGGAAAATCTTCTACTGATTTTGCATTGAATAGCCATACCCATGATGACCGTTACTTCACTGAAACGGAAATAAATAATAAGCTTAATTGGAAAAGTCTTGAAGGCCTTCCTACAGGTGTAAAGCTGTATTATAATGAGTTATTTTGTATTTTAGAATTGAATGAATATGTTAAATCAGTTAGTGAACCTAATCAAAATTGGGTTAACTTGTCAATCACAATACCAAACCAATATTTGCCTATGACTGACGCTTCAGGCAATGTTCATAATCAAAATGCCCAAATGGTTGTTTTTAAAGATAATGGCACATCCATTTCTAGAGTGCAATATAAAAAATTCAATGGAAACATTAATAAGGACAAGATAACAGTCTCTGCAAGTGCTATTTGGAGGAGAAAATAATGAGTATTGAATTAATAAGGAAAATAAAGGATTTAGTCATTGGAGGAACTAACGATGAAGGATGGGTTTATGATAAAGCCACAACCGACAGTAAATTAGCCACTAAACCTACTGCCACATTAGTGACTAATATAAGCAATAGCAGCACTGATAGTCAAGTGGCAAGTGCAAAAGCAATCAATACAAAATTAGATGGTAAAGCCGATTCTACACATAACCATGACTCCGAATATTATAAGCAAATTGAGATTGATGAGATGTTTAGTCAGATGCAGGAAGCACAAATTGATGGGGAGATTGACCTGTCTAATTATGCTCTTAAAAGCCACAGTCATGGTAATATCAGTAATGCTGGAGCAATAGGAAGCACAGCTAATAAACCAATCATAACCACTACTAGCGGTAAACTTACAACTGGAAGTTTTGAGGGTACTGCTACTAATATTAAGATGAATGGTACTCAAAGTGTAGGCAGTTTGAACACTTTTGCTCGTGGAGATCATGTACATCCAACAGATACCAGTAGAGCACCTGCAAGCCATACCCATACCAAAGCGAATATTACAGATTTTCCATCCACTATGACTCCTAGCAGCCATGCTCATGGGGATATCACTAACGATGGGAAATTAGGGTCTGCTGCGAACAAGCCATTAATAACAACTACCAATGGAAAAATTGCTGTTGGCAGTTTCGGAACAGGGGCTAACACATTCTGTCAAGGAAACGACCCAAGACTTAGTGATGCACGTGCTCCAACTTCACATGCTCACGGTGGCATAACCAATGCAGGAGCCATAGGGTCTACTGCTAACTTGCCAATCATCACAGGAACAAATGGTGTATTGAAAGCTGGAAGTTTTGAGACAACAGCCACTAACATCAAGATGAATGGCACCCAATCGGCAGGAAGTTTGAACACTTTTGCCAGAGGGGATCATGTTCATCCTGTAGATACTAGCCGAGCACCAAACAATCATGCCTCAACTGCAACAACATATGGTGTTGCATCATCATCTGCCTATGGTCATGTAAAGTTAGACTCATCACCGACTATGAATAGCTCTAATGTCGTAAGTAGTGGGGGGATGTATACTTTCTTAAAATGGAAAACGCTTAATTGGGGAGAGAGTGGAAATGTTTCTTGGGGTTTATCATTATATTATAATGATTCGTTTGTAGCTTTAAGCCTTGATACTGGTTCAGACTTCTCAAAATCTATTGGAAGCAGTTGGGTAACAATCGGGTATACAGTTCCTGAGGGTTATCGTCCTTCACACCACACAAGTGGCCATATTTACCCTAATTTAGAATTATATGTTGGTTCTGATGGTGCCATCAAAGTAAGAAAAATAAGTGGTGATGCAACAACAACCGCTGCAAAAGGATATGTTATTTATCCAAGATTTTAGAAAACTAGATTTTTACTTTTCATTTATTTTATAAGTAGGGAGGTTGATTATGTGTGAACCTTGAATTTAATGTAAATAATCAGATAATTAAAAGAATAGACTCTGAAAAAGTAATAAGCAAAAGTAGAAATATCTACACAGCTATTTTTAATTTCATTGACACTACAGAAAACTTATTCATTGATGAGAACATTTTCGTTATTTTCCAAGACAGTTGGGGAAAACGTAAAACTATTTTTCTAGGAAAGTATAATTCCGCCTTATCCTGCAATGTCCCAAATGATGTTCTTAAGGGAACCTATTTCAAAATCAGCATTTATGCAGGAGATCTTGTAACCACTAACATAGTGACAATACCTCTTATAGAATCCAATTACAGTACCTGTGACACTATTCAAGAGGAAGATTATTATAAGGACATTTTTGTTGAGATATTTAATCAATTAGACGCTAAAGTAGATAAAATAAAAATAAATGGAAATTATTTAGAAATTTACAAAGAAAATGTTCTTATAGAATCTATTTGGATGGATACAGTAAATGAAGAATTCGTAAGAGATTTAATAGATGATAAAGCAGAAAAGATTCATCAGCATATTACTGATGATGTTTCCGATTTTGAAGAAAAAGTAGAAATAGATTTAGATGTTTTATTAGATGGTTTAACTGAAACAATAAGACAAATATAAAAAGGAGATTTGATTATGGCAAATACTACTAAAGTGAATGCATTGGTAAATGCATTAAAAGACAAATTTGAAAACAAGGTAGCGAACAAGAAAACTGATATTACTGGAGACTTCAGCACAGACACAGTATCATATCCTACTGTACAGGCAGTGAAAAGTTGGGTAACCAGCCAATTAAGTGGAAAAGCAAACACCTCACACACCCATACCATAAGCAATGTTACAAATTTGCAAAGCACCCTTAACGGAAAGGCAAACGCTGCAGATTTGGCTACAGTTGCAACCACTGGAGATTATGATGACTTGACTAACAAGCCAAGCATAGAGGATTTTGGAGGAGTGGTGACTGTTGAGGAACAGAGCACTGCAGACTCTGGCTATGCAAAAACTTATGTTGTAAAACAGAATGGCTCTCAAGTTGGATCCAAAATAAATATTCCTAAGGATTATCTTGTAAAGTCAGCTACTATGGGCACAGTCACCACTGCGAACAGTCCAGTCCAAGGATATAAAGTGGGGGACAAATACTTGGACTTTGTAGTTAATGCAAAGGACAATAGCGGTACTGATGAGCATATCTACATCAATGTCAAAGACCTTGTAGACACTTACACTGCAGACAATAGCACATTACAATTAAGCAGCAATCAGTTCAGCGTCAAGACTGGTGGAATAACTAAGAATCATCTTGCAACTGCAGTGCAGACAAGTCTTGGCTATGCAGACGCTTATAATTCAAGTGTGGCAAAAGGAATCACACAAGCAAACATCAACACTTGGAACAGCAAATCTGATTTAACAATCAGTGATGTTGATTCTGAAATAGATGCCTATTTAGATGCAATTACTGATGCATTAGCATAAATGGGAGGGGTAATTTATGCCTAATTCCCATATCACTAATTTTGTTAATGCAGTGGTTAATAAGGCCAGTACTTTGATTAACTCTCATAACAATAGTGATGATGCACATAGCAGTTTATTCAGTGCAAAAGCGAATGCTGAACATTCTCACTCTTATAATGAGTTGAGTAATAAACCCACTATTCCTTCTGCCAATAGTACTGCAACTAACATTAAGATGGACGGCACCCAATCGGCAGGCAGTTTATCCACCTTTGCAAAGGCAGACCATGTCCACCCGACTGACACAAGCAGGGCAGCAGCGACTCATAGCCACACAAAGTCAGAGATAACCGATTTTCCGACCAGCATGACCCCAAATAGCCATACACACGGCGACCTGACCAATGATGGTGTCATAAGCACCTCTGCAGTCGCAAAAGACACTGGCGATTATCCAATCGTGGCAGACAACAGCGACAGCAAAAAACTCAAACGAGGATACATTTACACAGGCTTCGTTTGGGATAACTACGCTCGCCCGAACATCGGAACTGCTGCACAAGCGACACAAACAGCAGTCAACCAAGCAATCGACACAGCGCTCGGAAACAAGGTTGACACCTCTGACTCAAGATTATCCGACGCACGTAACCCAAAAATAACCAAAATTCCAAGCAACAGCGACCTCAATAACTACACAACAGCAGGATTCTACTACAACGATTACAATGTAGACGCAGAAACCATAGCAAACAGGCCAAGTTACGGCGTAAAAGCATTCTACCTACAGGTCGAAAAATGGGCGAATGATAACAACATCAAGCAAACCATTAGCAGTTATCACCATCAGCCTCCATCACCATTGATATACGTTCGTACAAAAAATGGGGCAAACACATGGAGTGACTGGCGACAAATAAGCACCTACAACGAGCCTAAATTCATAGATAATGAAACAACCCTCACAAGCACAGGAAGTGGAACTGACACTTTAAGACTCGCCGACGGCTACTTCTTCCAAAACAAAAACAATAATTGGGCAATAATGGGTGAAATCAAGGTAACAGGTCCTGCAGCAAGATTCGAGGTTCAGGTACCAACAAACACAGATGCAAATAACCTCATTGCCATTGGGAAAAACACAGGTGGAAACTACTCAACATGGTGGAGTACAAGCGCCTCAGCAGAGGACGGACATAATGACGCCAACGTCACATTCAACAACAACACATGGTATCCATTCAGCATGGTCAAACGTGACAACACCGTCACATTCAACTTCAACAACACAAAAAGCCATACCCAACTGCCGTCTTATATGAACGGACATACCTACCTTACTCCACAATTAAGGACATGGACAACCAGCAATGTGAGCATAAGAAATCTTAAGATAATCCCACATATTACAGACTCACTGCAAGATGTGACCACCAATATCGACTTCAACGACTATAAGAAAGAAGGGAAATACCTTATTTGGTCTGCAAAGCAAACAGGAAACACTAATGCACCAGACACCCAAGGAGGGTTATTAGAAGTCAAAGCGATACCAAACGGCGTGAAACAGACATTATCACAATACTATGCTGAAAATCCAAAAATATTCTACAGGATATTCCACGCAACAGCAGGCTGGAGAGCGTGGAAGGAAGTGGTGACTTCAGACGACACACGATTGACAAATGCAAGAACACCAACATCTCACGCCTCAACAGCAACCACCTATGGAGCATCAAGCGCAAGCAACTATGGACACGCTATGGCGAGCAGCACCAGTCCAAAAGCAAATGGTACAGCAGCAGTCGGCTCTGAAACTGCAAAATTCGCTCGTGGCGACCACGTACACCCACATAACTGCGTAAACAACCTCTCAAGTACAAGCACAACAGCGCCATTAGCAGCAAACCAAGGAAGGGTGCTGAAGAATAGTTTAGCTTGGACACAAGTCGCCCAACCAGTAACTGGAATCACATTATACGCAAATGACTACCTATGCATGTGTGTAATTGATTATCCTTCTGCAAGCATAGTGGTAAATACTGGAAAGCTAGACGAAAATGCGAGTGCATTCCCAAGTGCATATCGCCCTCCGCAAAGGGTGGCAACTCCTAATACCTTTGGTAGTGATGCTAACTCTTATAGTGTTGATATTTTCGTTGATACTGATGGTTTTGTGAAGACTCGTTCTGTCCGTGCTTGGAGTTCCCTTAATGTTGGAGGAGTATTGATGTGGGGACGAATATAAAAATTTTTATAGGGTTATTTTATTATGTGTCCAGATAGTAATTGCAAAAAATGTGCTTTTCATAATAGTAACAATCCCCCTTATTATTGTGATTTTACTGATGAAAGCATAGTTATCTGTAGTGTCAAAATGAAAAAGATGAAAGAACATAAAAAAGAAAAAATAAAGAGGTCCTTACGATGAAATTTAAAAAGAATCTCATAATCCAGGAAGCCAATGAAATATTGGACTTCTGTAAAAAATATAAAAGATTGCCTAAAACATGCACGATTGGAAACAGCAACATTTCAATCTATAGCACAGCATACTTATTAAGCTTGCTGGTTCAAGACAACTTCAAGTCAGACAGCTATGATCTTGCCAGCCTTATCAAATACAATACTGATGAACATAATGACAAGATCAATGAAAAAGTAATGAAACAGGATTACCTTGATATGACTAAGCGTTTTATCAATTATTCCAAAAACAATAAGAGAGTGCCGAGCACTATCCTTACGAAAACTAGCAAAACCAAGGTTAGCTTTGAACTGTTCACATTTTGCCTATGCAAAATCATAATGTTCTATAAGGAAAATAAGTACTTGCCTAACTATTGCACTTTTAATCCTTCAGAAATGACTAATGCTAAAACTTCAACAATAACCAGTAAAAAATCATCTTCCACATCTACATCAACCACCAAAAAAACAACAAACACTAACTCAAAATTGTTTGTATCATCACCCCACTACACTTCCTTTGGATGCAATGCTCTTGGCCAATGCACACCCTATTACTGTGGACCTCACAGCATACATCAAGCAATCCGAAAATTCAACATCACAAAATACACTGAAAAACAGATTGCAGCATGGGCCGGAACAACCACCTCTGGAAGCAGCCATTCAGGAATCAACACTGCAATAGCGAAAATAGCAAGCTTGACAGGCATCAAGCTAACTGTTCAATGGAAAAACTTCTCAGATATGGGAAGCACACAAGATGAAAGATTCAAGAATGTTGCAAAGATACTATCCAATAAGAACAAGGCCATAATATGGCACATAGGTTACAGGAATGGAGGAAACACAACAACCGGAACAATCTTCGGCCATTATGAATGCATAGATAAGATTAACATAGGAACAAAATATGTGCGTGCACTAAACAGCTTAGGAACTAAAAAGTCAGATGGATCATACACTGGAAAGTTACAGGACAGACCATATAAGATCCAAAGCAATTTTGCAGCAACCACTCCTGGCAACCAAGCTGCATTATGTATAATAAGCAAAGGATGAGATGATAAAAAATGTGTAATTATATAAATTTTCTGCAGAAAATCAACAACTTACTATACAGTGTTTTTGGAGATGCGGATTTTGTAATCAATTTCCAAGTATTCATTAACACAAAAAGACATGAAAATGATGAAACCGACATATCTGAAATAATCGCTTCAGATGAAAATATGGAATACGTCCAATAATCAAGATAGGAGGCTTAATAAAAATGGAAAGTCTTAAGAACAAATCAAGATTAATAACCGTAATTGTCACTATAGTGATTGCAGTGTTGACTTATGTTGCAACCATGCAACCGGAATCATTGGCAGCATACTTGCCACATGGTTATGAAAGCCTTTCAGCTCTGATAATAGTTATAGCTGCAGCAATAGTTAACCAATATTCCGAAGAAAAACGTGTAGAGCGTGCAGAGGAATTAGCAGTAATGAAATCAACTAGAGTCTTAGGAGCTCCATTAGATGGTGGAGTAGTATTAAATGACGATTACATTTCAGATGATTCAGAAATTAGCTTTTCTGATGATGAATGCTAAAAAGGAAAGTGGAAAGGAGTAAAAGAATAAACTCTATATAAAAAATTTAAATGAAAAAATAGATTTTTTGGGCCAACTTATGATTAACAATTTCATAGGTTGGCCTTTTTTATTTTAAGGAGACCCACTATGATGGTTTCAGAGGAAAGAATCAGAACTAATCATATGTTGATGGATGAGCTGGACATGTGGGAGGAGTTCACTGTCAAGGCAATCAATGACGAATGGACACTAAGATACTATACTCTTCTGATGAACCTATTAAATAGTCAAGTTGATGAGGCTATCAAATGGCTGGATACTGAAGAAGCACAAGAATACTATTACGATGAAGCACAATACCAATACCAACTATTCAAAGCATTAGAAGACCAATGGGACGAAATCCTAGAAAACAAGTATCCAAGTGTAGAAGCATTACTACAAGAAGTGTACAATAGAGGAAAAGCCAAAGGCTATGCCGACATGCGAGAACACATCCGATTCACAGACACAGACAAGAGGGCCTTACAATTTGTAAGAGATTATAATTTTGATTTAATACAAAATATTGATTATGATACTAGAAATCATATTAAAAACATTATCACATCTGCTGTGATAAGCGGTGAAAATCCAAGGAAAGTTTCACCAAAAATAAAAGACACACTAAACACACGACTAGAAGGATCCACATTCACACCCACACAAAGAGCAGTAATGATAGCTCGGACAGAAATCTCACGTACACAAAATACAGGAATCCTACAATCCTATGTAAACGAAGGATACACCGAAGTCAAAATACTAACCGCAGAAGACAGCAATGTCTGCTACACATGCCTAACCTATGCATACGAATTCAACAAGGATAGTCCAGTAATCTATGAGAATCATGGAGAAGAAAAAATCCATAATATAATTGAATTAATTAAAGGAGGACGATTCCCCCCATTCCACCCCAACTGCAGATGCACCTATACAAGCGTATGGGAAACAAAGGGAGAACCACCTAAAGAGCAATCAGTTGTGAAATTAGTTAGCCAAACAGCTTATGATAAATTAAAAGAGTCTAAATATATCAAACAAATTCGCAAGAAAACATCAACTAGAGCAACACCAGATGAAGTTGCTAAAAAATATAATATGGATTATTATGTTGATGATGATGGCAATAATATATTCTATGATAAAGAAAACAAAACAAAAATAGTTATTGATAAATGGTACATTGAAAATAAATCTTTCAGAAATAATTTCATAGATTTCACTAATTCTGGCAAATCTCGTTATGATTTAGAAGAAATAATGATGATTTATAATAATGCTCCAAAAATATATAAACAAGCTCCTAATGAAATTGTATTTATGAAACCGCCTAAAGGAAGAAATTATAAAAATACTCCTGGTGAAACATTAGGTTTTGATTCAGATTTATTTTTGGTAAATAAAATAATGATTTACCCTCTTGCATTTAGAACGAATAGGTTGCATAGAGGTAATTTCGCTCAAACATTATATCATGAAATGGGACATTGTATAAATAATAGGATGGTGAATATAAAGCAACTTCATGCATTAAGAAATATTGATCAATATTCTGAAGAGGAGTTAAGAAAAGTATTTAATGAAGGTCCACTATATATATTATCACAAGGAGAGAAATTTTCTATTTCTATAAGAGAGGATGAAGTATTCCAGAGGGAAAATCATCTTCCTATAGAACAATCTTCATGGTATGGGAATGAAAATGAATTTGAGAGTTTAGCTGAACTTTTGAGCATGTTTGCTTTTAATAATTTGGAAGATAAAACAATGGCAATAATGCAAACTAGCTCTGGTGAAATGATTTCATTTGAGGAATGGAAAAAACGAAATCCTTACAAATTTAAGTGCATATCTGAAGAAATGGAAAAAATTGAAGAAATTGGACTTAATTTAAAATATTGGGGTTTGAGTTTATGATAAGTGATAATCAGATAACAATTGAAGGGTTGTTAAAAAAATTTGATATAGATTTGAATCTGCCTATTTTCATATTAACTCGTAAGGTCAATGATATTTATACTAAATGTAAGATAAAACATGATCTTGAGGGTTTTGATTATTATTATGAACTAAAATCTAAAGATAAAAAACATACTGTTATTCTTACTCCTGAAGTTGAAGATGGTTACTTTTTTCAGTATGCTCAGCGTAGTAGAAGAGATCCCATTTGTGGGGTAAAATATGGATATTATGGAGGGATTAGTCACATATAGTTAATTCCAGTATGGGTTTTTAATATTCTTTTATTTTTTCTTTTTTTATTAGTTCTCAAATGCTCTTTGACAATATACTAATTTTTTCTATTTAATCTAAATCACCATCTTTATATATGGCCTAAACCATAATGATATATACTTGACACATATTAATGTTACACATACACGACTTTATACAAACCGCATTTTTAATTTTTTTGTAGAATGGGTAGAATAATATGACATCTGAAATTTTGATTCTAACTCCAAGTGCAGTTGCTTTAGCGGCTGATAGTGCAGTAACTGTTGGTAATAAAAAAACATATAATGGTGTAAATAAATTATTTATGTTATCAAATAATCCACCTATGGGGATAATGACTTATAATCTTTCACATTTTTCAAATGTTCCTTTAGAAACTATTATTAAAGAATTTAGATTAGAAATCAAAGAGGAAGAATTAAACACTGTAGAAGAGTTTAAAGATAAATTTAAAGAATATTTAGAAAAATTAATTAAAGATTCTTTACATTCTTATTCTATTGAAGAGCAATTAGACGATTTTATTAAACAGATTAAAATTGAATCACAACATATGGAATTTTCAATATTTGAATCTATTGTTAAAAATGTTATTAATAATGTAAATTTTGATGATTTAACTGATTATTCAGAGATAATTACAAATACTTTGAACATTAATGAAACTAAATTAAATGAATTGATTCCTAATGAAATTAATGGAAATCAAAGAAAAGACTTTTTAAAAGATTTAAAAAAATTTTTTGTATATAACATATATATTGAACCTTTTACAGGTATTGTTATTGCAGGATTTAATAAAGATAGATTGTTTCCATCATACATTGAATTCAATATCACTTATCTATTTGATGATAATTTCATTTTAAAAGAGATAAAACATTTGGATATAATAGGGAATTTGGTTCATGTAAGACCTCTTGCTCAAGATGATGTAATAAATACATTTCTAACAAGTATTGATAAAGGCACTGAATTTAAATTAACAAAGTATGTTTATAAATTTTATGAGGATTATACTAACAATCTTAAAGAAGCTATAAATAGCAATTCTCATCTTGATTCTAATGAAAAAACCAAATTTTTAAATGAAATCTCAAAAATTGAGTCTGCAAATAAAAATTTAGGGCTTTTATTTGAAGAATTTATTAATCAACTAAAAGATGAGCATGCTAATCACTTATTGGATTCAATTTCAGCATTACCTAAAGAGGAGTTAAGTAATTTAGCGGAATCATTAATAAATATCACATCACTTAAACGAAAAATAGGATCAGATTTAGAAACTGTTGGTGGGCCAGTTGATGTTGCTATTATAACTAAAGGGGATGGTTTCATTTGGACAAAGAGAAAACATTATTTTGATGGTAATTTAAATCCACACTTTTTTAAACGAGGTTGATTCATAAAATTTATTAGTAAATTTAAATAAATTATTTGTAAGGAGGAGTATTAATGAAAAGACTATTATTTGCTCGAAACAATATTCTTGTTGAAGAGACTCCACAATTGCCCTTGAATCTTGGTGAAATTCAAGCACAAAAAGATCTTAATCAGTTTAAAGAAAATCTAATCAATGCTTTTAATGATGATTCTTTTGTAGATGAAACCACTAGTGAATTAGGGAGTATAAATAATAATGATTCTGATAACTGCGATGAATATTATGATTTTTTAGATGAGTTAGAAAAAATTCATGCTAAAGTTGATTCTGGCGACTTAAGTGATTTTACCGAGTTAAAATTATGAGTAATTATAAAGTACAAGTTGACAATTCTTGTCTAAATTTTCTTAAGGGTTTGGAAAAATATAATAATTCTCTTCATAGTCAAATTTGTGACACTATTAAAGAAATTTGTTCTAACCCATTTAAAAGCAAATATAAAAAATTGGAAGAAAGTGAAAGAGATTTTAGAGCTCGTTCAGGAAATTATCGGATTGTATACTTTGTTAGTAATGGCACTGTTTTTATAACTAAAATTGGGCAGCGAAAAAATGTTTATAAAATGCCTCCTGGTTGCCCTAAATTAAGTAAGAAAAAATTAATGAGTCTTCATTAGTTTTCTTTTTCTCTCCCTTAAATTTTTTTTATACTATTTTCTAATGTTAATTCTCTTTTGATTATTTTTGCTATTACTCCTTTAATTTTTTAGTAAGTTTTATATTTTTTGTTACCTTATATATTATATACTATTTTTAAAGTATGTGTTAAAGGAAGTGTTAACTGCAAATAAACATTTTTCATGTGTTCTCCGATATGAATATATTTTCTAAACGTGTTTTTTCAGGGCAATATTTATTAATTAGGAAATTCTTAAATATTAATTAGAAATTTACTAAAAAGTGTAGAAATATTAAATGCTTTTGCTCATAAATA